>JADKFX010000003.1 GCA_016717265.1 Saprospiraceae bacterium | reverse complement strand
ATTAATTATTTAAAAGGATAAGAATGAATCATACGTTAAAAATCAGAATATTTGCATTATTTATTTGGATTATTGCAAACAGTAATCCACTTCAAGCATCTGGAGGTGATGATCATAGTCATGGTCCGGAGGAAGATTTAAAGTCAGTACAAACTGCAAAATATTTTTCAATTGAAGCCTCTTCTGATAAATATGAATTACTGCTTAGATATGAACCCATTCATCCTAACGAACCAGCAAAGCTTATTTTATTTGTAAGTAGTTTCGCTACAAACAGACCAATCGATAGCGCAGATATTAGTATTCGTTCACAGGAAGATAGCTCCTTAGTGTTTCAGATCAGACATAGTAGTGAAGGTACGTATATACTAGAATCCCGTTTTACTGAACTAAAGAAGTATTCTCTTGCAGTAAGAATTAATGCTTCACAAGGAGCAGATTTAATTTTGCTTTCTGGTGTGGAGGTTGGAAAAGAATTAGTGATAGCATCAGAAGAACATGTCCACGCTCATTTAGACTATAGTAATTGGTTGCTTTGGTTAATTGTCATAAGCTCCTTGGTGATTGGTCTATTTCTAGGCTTACTTTTTCAAAAAAGGAATACCAAATCAGGTAGAAGTACCATTGCCATTTTCTTAATTATTATTAATTGTTTTTTGCCTTTATTACAGTCTGAGGCCCATGGTGATGATGATCATGGAGCTTCTAAGTCAGGTACTAATTTTTCTAATTCATTTTTAGTTCCTAAAGAGACGCAGTTTTTATTTGATGTAATTACTCAAAAATTGGTCTCTGGTTCTTTTACAGGGAGTATCAAACTTTTTGGAACTATAATTCCAAGTAGTGGGGGACAAGCTCAAGTTGGAACTCCTCAAAATGGAAAAATCCGAGCACTTTTTGTGAATGTTGGTCAATATGTAAAGGCCGGACAGCAGCTTGCAATTGTTGAACAAAATCTGGATGCTGGTACGCAAGTGAATATGATGTCTGAAAAAATAAACTCCTTGCCGAATATGAGGCTTCTAAAAAGGAGATCGACCGATTGAATACGATCGCAGACATTGCAGCAAAAAAAGATATGGATGAAGCAAATGCGCGTTTTCAGAAAGCAGATAGTAATTTAAAGCTATTCAAAGGGAATGCTGGACGCACATTTGTTTTACAATCTCCAATTGCTGGCGTATTGGGTAATTTTAGTTTGAGTATTGGATCCACTGTGAATGCTGGACAAAATCTTTTTACAATAACAAATCTTTCGCAGATTTATGCAGAAGCGCAGGTGTTTGATAAAGATGCGGCTAAGGTAAGAAAGGGTGCAAAATTTACCATTGAATGTGCTAATGATAGTCATATCACCAGTGAAGTAAAACTTCTTTCCCTGGCACAAGAAATAAATGCAAGTAATCAATCTCAACGTGTTTTGTTTCAACTAAACAATCCGGATAATGATTTTAAGATTGGTGAATTTGTTAACATCCGGGTATTTGCATTGGAGAGCTCGCATCAAATTGTACTCCCGAATTCTGCTATTACAGAAATAAACGGTAAGCCAGTTGTATTTATTAAAGATGCAGCAGAAAAGTACAGTGTAAGTTATGTACAATTAGGTGAAAACAATGGAAGTTTTACAAGTATCCTTAAGGGGGTAGAAGAGGACGAACGCATTGTTGTCAATGCAAGTTATCAACTCAAAATGATTTTCCTAAATCAATAATTTAAAATTCTAATAAAAATGAAAAATATCATTAAAAAAAGCATTTCTATATTTGCCATGAGCGCAGTTATTTTTCTTATTGCATGTAACAATAATAAAAGTAAAGAAATAACTTCTGAGAATGAATCTGCAACAACAAAGGAGCAGGACCACGTTCATATATATGCTTGTCCGATGCATCCTGAAGTGACTGGACAGGAAGGTGAAAAGTGTTCTAAATGTGGAATGGCATTAGAGCACATGGATGAAAAACCAATGGCAGGAAATTTTCAAATGGATTTCAAATCCGCTCCTGAAATTTTGGAGGCCGGAAAACCTGCAGTATTGGCATTCACTCCAAGGAATAAAAATAATAGTGCACAAGCAGTTCCATTAGACGTTACACACGAAAAGAAAATTCATCTCATTGCAGTGCGTGAAGATTTATCCTGGTTTAATCATATTCATCCAGAATACCAGGAGGACGGATCGTATGCCTTATCAGAAACTTTTCCATCCGGGGGTAAGTATTTACTCTATGCGGATTATAAACCAAGTGGAAGTACACATCAGTTAGAAAAAATTGAAGTCGATGTTAAAGGAAAATCTGCCTCCCGGAAGACGTATACATCGATTCAAAATACAGCTTTTAGTAATCCATTTTCTGTAACTTTAAAACCTGATGATGGAAAATTTATTTCAAATACTGCGATTCATTTTGATGCTGTATTCTTAAAAAATGGGAAGTCATTTGATGTCAATCAGTTACAAAATTACCTGGGTGCTAAAGGTCATATGGTAGCTATTCATATGGAAACGAAAGCATATGTTCACTTACATCCAGAAGTAGAAGGAACGATACTTCATTTTCATACCAACTTTGAAACAGCAGGTATCTATAGAGTATGGCTTCAATTTATGGCTGATGGGAAATTACACACCACCGATTTTGTAATAAAAGTCGAGCCATCTACAGGCAAAGTAATGAACGAAGAAAATCAGGAGCACAACCATGAACATGGGGAAGAAGGTCATAAGCATTGATCCATAATGCATAGCTATTTGGGAATGGTTAAGAGTCAAGAGTCAAGAGTCAATAGTTAATGGTTAATAGTTAAGAGTCAAGAGTCAAGAGTCAAGAGTCAATAGTTAATGGTTAATAGTTAAGAGTCAATAGTTAATGGTCAATGGTTAAGAGTCAAGAGTCAATGGTTAAGAGTCAAGAGTCAATGGTTAAGAGTCAATGGTTAAAAGTTAATGTTTTTTTGACTAATAAATGCCAATTCCAACAAGAAATTTTAATTGATAAATTATGTTAAATCAACTCATACGGTTTTCACTTCAAAACAGATTATTCGTAATCTCGTTTGCTTCTTTACTATTTCTTTTTGGAATATTTACAATCAGCAACTTGCCGATTGATGTTTTGCCTGATTTAAATCGCCCCAGAGTTACTGTTTTTTTGGAAGCAAATGGGATGGCTCCAGAAGAAATAGAAACGCAAATAATCATTCCGGTTGAAACAGCCTTGAATGATTATGGGTCCTATTAGTTCAGTTATGGGACAAATTATGTTGGTTGGTGTTTCTTCAGATAGTACCTCTGCATCAGAATTGCGAACACTCGCGGATTTTACTATTCGCAGACGACTAATGAGTATCAAAGGAATTTCACAAGTGATTCCTATTGGAGGGAGCGTTTGCAATATCAGGTATTGATTTCATCGGCAAAACTTAAACAGTTTAATTTGTCTATCGATGATTTAGATAAAGCGCTTACACTTACAAATCAAAATAGTTCGGGTGGTTTTTATAATCAATATGGAAGTGAAGTGCTAATTCGAAATGTTGGACGCGCATATTCATTAGATGATTTGCGAAATACAGTAGTTGCCAATAGAGATGGATTGCCCGTATTGCTTTCTCAAGTAGCAGAAGTTAAATTTGGAGCTGCACAAAAACGAGGGGATGCTAGTATAAATGGAAAGCCATCTGTGATCCTTACGATTGAAAAGCAACCTGAATATAGTACAGTATCCTTGACAAATGAAGTGGAAAAAGCATTGGCTGAACTGCAAATGTCATTGCCTCCTGATGTAAAATTAAATCCAACTATATTTCAACAAAAGCATTTTATTCAGGCCGCCCTTTCAAATGTTGAGGAAGCATTACGCGATGGATTTATACTTGTTGTTATTATTCTTTTCTTGTTCTTGTTAAATTACAGAACTACGATTATTACATTAACAGCTATTCCACTTTCACTTGTTATAACAGCAATTATTTTTAAACTTTTTGGTTTTAGTATAAATACCTTAACCTTAGGTGGACTCGCTATCGCGATTGGTGAATTGGTAGACGATGCAATTGTGGATGTTGAAAATGTCCATCGGCGGATTCATGAAAACAAACATTCTGAAAATCCAAAACCACTCTTACAAGTAATTTATGATGCCAGTTGTGAAATTCGAAATTCTATAGTTTATGCAACGATTATTGTAGTATTGGTTTTTATTCCTTTATTTTATATGCAGGGCATGGAAGGAAGAATTTTTGCACCACTTGGTGTAGCCTATATTACGTCCATTATTGCTTCACTTTTCGTTTCTCTTACAGTGACACTAAGCATTATGTTCATATTTATTAAAGCCAAAAGATGATAAAATAAATATGGATAGTGGACTGGTGAAATTTTTGAAAAAACAGGATACGAAATTATTGAATTGGGGTTTGCAAAAACCAAAAGCGATCATTGTGTCAGCAATACTTTTAATTATTTCATCTATTGCTATGGTCCCATTTTTTGGAACTGAATTTTTACCACCATTTAATGAAGGTTCATTTACAATTAATCTTTCTACGCCTGCAGGAACATCATTGGAAGAGAGTTCGAAAATTGGTACGATGGCAGAAAATCTTATGTTACAGGTGCCTGATGTTGAATTTGTAAGCCGCAGAACTGGCCGTGCTGAATTGGATGAACACGTAGAGCCCGTTTCAAATTCTGAAATTGATGTTGAACTAAAAGCTGAAACCAGCAGATCCAGAAATGAAATCATTGCTGACATTCGCAGTAAATTAGAAATTCTAAAAGGTGTTACGATTAATGTCGGACAACCCATTTCACATCGTTTAGATCATTTATTATCTGGTGTTCGAGCGCAGGTTGCAATCAAACTTTATGGTACCGATCTCAACGATTTAAGATCCAATGCAAATCAAATTTCAGAGACCATTAAATCCATTCGGGGTGTAGTGGATGTGCAAATTGAAAAACAAGTAATGGTGCCACAACTATTAATAAAAGTTAATCGGGAAGCATTGCAAAGATATGGATTGCAAGCAGGCAAGGTTGCCGAAGATCTTGAAATTTTCTATAATGGAAAAGTTACCGGACAAATTATAGATGGTATTAAATCATTTGATATTTTGCTTCGAACAACCGATGAAGAACGAAGTAATCTGGAAGCTATTCGAAACACTTTAATTGATGCACCGAATGGCACACTGATTCCATTACAACAAATAGCAAGTATCGAAAGTACTACGAGTATCAACACCATTTCACATGAGAATTCCCAACGCAAAATTACCATTAGCTGTAATGTGCAGGGTAGAGATTTAGGAAATACGGTTCAGGAGATTCAAAATTCTGTTAGTGCAAATGTTAAATTACCAACTGGATATTTTGTTCAATATGGTGGGCAGTTTGAAAGTCAGAAATCAGCAACTAAACTTATTTTGTTTTTAAGTATTTTTTCGATTATAGGAATATTTTTAATTCTTTATTCGCATTTTAAATCGGCGCAGATCACCTTGCAAATTATGCTTAATATACCTTTAGCATTAATCGGAAGTGTATTAGCAGTATTATTTACAGGTGGGACATTTTCTGTGGCAACCTTAGTTGGATTCATTACACTTACAGGTATAGCATCTAGAAATGGCATTATGATGATTTCACATTATCTCTATTTAGTTGAACATGAAGGCGAGCGATTTGGCAAGCAATTAATTATCCGTGGTTCTTTGGAGCGGTTGGTTCCGGTATTAATGACTGCTTTGGTAGCGGCACTAGCGCTAATTCCACTTACTTTAGATCCTCAAGCATCTGGTAAGGAAATTTTGTATCCAGTAGCAACAGTTATACTAGGAGGCTTAATTAGTAGTACTTTATTGGATATGATTATAACTCCGGTTGTGTTTTATACTTTTGGAGAAAAAGCGATTGTGAATTATTTAGCATCCAGGAATAAGGAAATTGTATAATCTAATTAGATTATTTTATTTTGGTTTATTTGAAAGTGATTGTGATACTTTGTATTTATAAAACTCTAAAGGTATCATTGTTGAAAATTGTTCACTTCGCATTGTATTTTGAACGATGAAACTTTGTTTTCAAAAATTATAATTACTGAAATCAGTAAGTCTTTGTTGAATGAACTAGATAAGTTTTTAAATTGGTGGCATATGCCATTACTATTCCGCGCAAAGGACATTTTGTTTTTTTATTCGTTGACAATGGTAAAAAGTAGAATATGCCTGGAATTTTAACCTGGAAAAAAAAATATTTAGATTAAATGGCTGAAGCTTGTAAATTTATAGCTTCTTAATTCATCTATTAAAGTAAACGATTATGGGCAAATTTACAATCAGTACCCGTTCTAATGGGGAATATCAATTTAATTTGAAAGCAGGAAACGGTCAGGTTATCCTAAGTAGTGAAGGTTATAGTGCAAAAGCAAGTTGTCTCAATGGCATTGAATCTGTCAGAAAAAACTCACAGGAAGATGATCGGTATGAGCATAATACCGCTGCAAATGGTAAATTATATTTCAATTTAAAATCTACCAACGGTCAGGTGATTGGATCTAGTCAGATGTATGCGGATGAAACTGGTAGGACAGCTGGAGTTGATTCTGTGAAGAACAATGCTCCAGAAGCAGAAGTTGAAGATTTGTCTTAAACTTTAGAATCGCAGGAAGAAGAGTTTAAAACTTATCGAAAAAACTTCTTTTTCGCAATACTCCTAAAGAAGCATTTTTTATGGTTCTTTAGGAGTATTTTTTATTCTAGGTAATTTTCTTAAGTTACAGATTCACAATATTTTATATTTTTTATGTCATACAATTTGAAATGAAATTTCAAATTGAAGATAGTCTATTGCTTTACTTTTAAATATTCATTTCAAGCCGATTTCCAAATCAATTTTAACACTTTATGGAGTATGCTGAAAATCCTAAAAAGAGTAAGCACCCGGTAGCCGAAAAGGGAATTAAGAGTAGGCAAATAAATTGTGTTTATGAAATTTAAAAAGGCAATTCTGCTAGATCCTTTTGTAAAGGAAAAAGCAAAGACCGCAAAAGCATTGAAAACAATTGTAAGTGGTTCCAATGATTTTTATGGTGCAAACAGTCTGGAGACATTTTCAAGTGCTAGTGGATTAACCTACACACATGATGATGCAGACGGATTTTTAGATTATCCGACTTCTTTTCCGGGAAAAGCTGCAAATTACTGGCGCAAAGATGCTGGTGTAAAAGTTTGGGCTTATGAAGAAACCTATGATAATTGGCAAGATTCATTTGGTATCGATGCGGTTCGTGTTTTTTATCATTCTGGGCATGGAGATATGGACAACAATGGTGTTTTTAAAGCACCGCTTGGTGGACTTTGGGATAATCGGGATTGGGCATTTTCAAATCGTATGGCCTTTTCTAATGAAGAATTGCGCTATATGTTTTGGTCCACTTGTTATTCCATCAGAGTTTCTGGTTCCGACAATCCGGTAAGATCCTGGTGGGATCCAAATCGGGGCGGACTTCGCATGATGTTTGGGTATGAAACAACGAGTATTGATGATCCGAATTATGGTAAATTTTTCTGGGATGAATGGAAAAAAGGGAAAACATTTGCACGTGCATTTTTAGATGCAAGTTGGAGAATCAGCCACGGACAAGTACCCGTTGTGATGGCAGTTGGAGCGAATGCTAACGAAGCTATCCATCGCTTAAATAACGAGCGTTTATTTTCTCAGGCAGCAGTGACAAAAGGATGGTATCAATGGCAATGGATAGGCACCTTGCCTTCCAGGTCATTTGCTAATAGAACGGCAGTTCCAAAAAAATTAAATGGAATCATACTTACGAATAAATTTGAAGAAGACAAACGACTTGCAAGTATTGGCCGCGCCGTAGGATTAACAAAAGTGATTTCAGAAACAATTTTATTTGATGCAAAAGGGAATCGACAAGTATCCGGTAAAGATGTTTTGTTGAATATAAATGATGCCGGTGCTTTAAATATTTATTTTGGAAAGCCAAACCTCGAAAACAAAACACTCATTGCAGAAAGTAAAGCAATTAAAATTGCACAGAAGTTTATGAATGATTTGAATCTGGCGAAAGGAATCGAATTAAAACCAGGAAACATTCGTTACCGTTTAACAAATGGTGGCACATTGGAAGGAAGTGGTACATTGGAAAGCCCATCAGTTGTAGAAACGATTGTTCAATATCGTCAAAGTCACAATGGTGTGGAAAGTGTAAATTCAGATCATGGATTGATTACAGTGAGCATCGACAATGATGGTAAGGTGATAAACTATTATGATTCTACGAAGTTGGTATTAGGAGAAGTGGATATCCGGACCTCTAAATCTTCCTCACCAAAGGATCCAAAAAAAGCTGCAGTATTAAATGATGACAAGCAGTTTAAGAAAAAGATTGATAAGATTTCTAATAGCAGTGAAACCAAATCATCTGTATTGAAAGAGTTTATTGGTTATGATTTTTCGAGTAATCTAGGAGCTGTCGTGCATCAGAAAGATGTAGAGATAGACTTTGGAAGGAATTTGAAAAAGCGTTATAAATTAAGAGTGCCATTGTCCTAATTGAAATAGATTTAGCCGCCTGCTTTAGAAATAAGGCAGGCGGTTTTTATATTTATTTTGGTTTGAAGGTGAGGTCTCAAATGTTAAAAAATAAAAATATTTGAATAAAAACTTGACAGTATAAAATGTCAATCTTATATTGCCATCGAATTTTAACCAACCGAGTATGAATTGCTGGAAAGTACTTTGCGTCCAGTCTAAATTTGAATTTAAAGTTGAGCAACAATTAGCTCAATTAGGCATAGAAAGTTATTTACCCAAAATTAACTTGATCAGGCAATGGTCTGACAGAAAAAAAGTTCTCAGCACACCAACATTTCCGGGAAATTTATTTGTACATACTGATGAAAAGCATCGCAATGATGTATTTTATATTAAAGCTGTAAAGCAATATGTACAATATGAAAACAGAGACGCCACCCTGGCAGACGAAGAAGTAGAAAAGATTCGAATTGCGATGTGCTCCATAACCGAAACCGTTGTAAACAATAGCTTTTTAAGAAAAGGAAGTAAAGTTAAAATCATTGATGGTCTGTTAACTGGTTATCATGGTGAACTAGTAAATTTTTTAGGAAAACAAAAACTAGCTTTATATATCAAAGAATTACCAATTGGAATTTATATTGAAATTCCGATTCGTCTTTGCAGTTGAATAGAGAGGAAGATTAGATTTTAAATTTTCTACACCGAGTAAAATGTATAGGACTCAGTGAGGCGAAGCCATTTTCTGCTTGAAAGAATGATTGGAATTATAAAATGTCAGCCAAAAGTGGACTGAATATAAATAAAGGAAGCCAGTGTTTCCAAGATCATTTTAATTTGCAAATTGGATTTCATCTTTTTTAGAAGACTCTGTTTAATTTAAGTTGAGTATAATTATAATGCATCAGAAGGCTTTTGCCTTATTTTGAAAGATATTGAAGAATATTAACTGCTCATTGCATAAATACTCTAAATTTATTTATAGCAGTCTTAAGCATAGAATGAATTTCTTTTAATAATGCAAAATTAGTTTTTCAAACGCCGGCGGAAATTAGTCCTATAAATATTAGCTAAGTCAAAAAATGTAAGACAGAGCCATGGATTACTTGAAATTTAGTTGGTTTATTGTGCGATAAGTCATGGATTAATTTTAAATATGAATTGTGTTATGTTAAAATAAAATAAAATTGACATATGAATGAATTTTCAAAAGTATTTGAATTTTTGATACGCATTTTTTATTCATTTACGAAAAATTGGCTTTACATAATTCTAGCTACGGCGGCGCCCTTTTTACTATATTATGTATCGCAAGGAAAGGAAATCATTGTCATGTTATTTGATAACGATGGATGCTGGTTAAATTTTCTTAATATCTTTCTCATACTGTTTAGTTTTATACTTCTTTTTTATGTAGTATGGGTTATACCAACCCTTAGCATAGATTTGGCTTTCTGGATAAGGGATAAGAGTTTATTACAAAATAATGTAAAAAAACATGAGATGTTGAATAAATTGGCATCTAATGCAAATTATTCAGTTGATGGAAACATTTTGTATCCAATTCGGAACTTTGCAAATATCCCACTTTTAGTATTTATTTATTTAGTGTCAGAACAGCTTATCAGGAGAGAAGCTGATTTATTTTCTAATAGTTTTAATTTAGGAAATGCATTTCTTTTGTTTATATTTTTGTTGATTTCACTTTATATTGGACATGCGACCAGAGGTGATATTAAACAGACGATTTACAAAATACGAGCATTTCGAAAGACTGGAATCCTTGGGCATGTAATAATTATTTTTATTGCAGCAATATTTTGGAAAATAGGGAGTTATTTTCAATTTATTTCTATAGTGTTCATGTTTTTATTATTTCTTTGGAATAACTGTTATCATTATGCAATAGAACGGGTAAAAGAAGCTTTGGAGGATATTGATAAAATTCAAGATTATAATGATTCTGATATAAAGTATAAGTTTTTTCTGATCATTTTGATATTTTTATTAATTGCTTTTGCATTGAGTACAAAACTAGATAAATTAAATCATATTTCACCTTTGATTATCCTGAATGTTTGTTTTAGTTTCTACATAGCTTTGGTTGATTTATTATTTAATACCCCTTCTGAAATTTTTGAAATTCAAGCAAAAAATGAAAAAGAAACAGAAAATCCCAATACCAGAGAACAAAGTGCATGGGCAGTTATTTTTAGATTTCTTAAAGTAGTAGCTTTGTTTTTTGCAATTTATTTAATATTTGTAGATTCATTGAGCAGTCATAGGATACGGAAAGAAAGGATATCTGCGCAGGAATTTAGGGATTTTGGTAATCGGGAGAATCTTATTAAGTATTATTACGATTGGAAAAGTGTTAATATTTGTGATGATGCAATTTATCTGATAGCTGCACAAGGTGGGGGATCAAAAGCAGGTGCTTGGGTTGGTATGAATTTAGATTATATGTTTCAAAGTGATACCTGCTTACTGCGGAAAATATTTGCTATTTCAACTGTATCAGGAGGTACTTCTGGAATTAATATGTTACTCACAAAATGGTATTTGAATGATTATAAAATTGTTCCGAGAGAGGGAATAAATATGGATATATATTCGTCAATTTACGGTTTCAATTATTTAAGCAGCAGTCTTTGGGGGTTGTTGATAAGTGATGGGATCCGTATATTCTTGGATAAAAAAAGGGATTATGACCGTGATCGTAATTATTATCATCAATTGGAAGAACTTGTTGCAATAAAAAAATGCTATCATGATTCTTCTTCTAATCAATTGGATACTTTACTGAATGGTGATTTTATGCTAAAATGGAATGATCCTAATTATAAATATAGGACTCCACTTCATTTTATTAATACAGCAACTACACAAGCTGGTAAGCGAGCCATTGTATCTCCTGTGATTGTTGATTCCAGTATCTTCAATACTTCCATTGATTTTTATGATAAATTTAGAAGTAAAAATTGTAATCAATGTAATTATTTTAGTTTGCCAATGGTTACAGCTGTTAAGTTAAGTCAATCGTTTCCATTTTCTAGTTCCTATAATTACGTTGATGGTGTGGGAAATATGATTGATGGTGGTTTGTATGAGAACTCAGGATGTAACACCATTTATGAAATTTATACAGCTTTAAAAAATTGCGATAAATATCAAAAATTTGTTATTTTCTCAATTCAGTGTAGCGATAATGATAATTGTAATACAGATCCTGTTAACTCAGTTTTTGTAAATACAATTTCATCTGCTGCTTCAACACCGTTTTCCGGACATAGTCATTATTGGGAACAAAAGCTTAAACTAGAAGTTGACAGAAATAATGATAGTTTTAGACTTATTTATCCAGTTAAGAATGGTGTATTTGTGGATGTACCTTTAGGTATTGCCCTAAGTAAATCATCTATAGATACATTGAAGAAATATGTAAAACAATAATCATGAAAAAATCAATTAGATTTAAACACTTAAGTTTGATTCTTATTTTATTGGGGATCGCTTCAGTATCAGTTATACATGATAAGTTTCCTTTTGAAAACTCGTCAATCAGAGAAGAAAATCTGAATAAAATATTTATGGACCCTGGTAGTCTTCAATCTTATTATAGAGATACTTTGGGTTATGTTAAAAATCGTTCATGCGATAAATGTGTTTCCATTAAGGAGGATGAATTTAGGTGTAGGCTTAAATTCACATATATTTCAGATATTATTTTTGTCTTCTGTTACATAGGGTTATTTGGCATCTATTTTCACCGTCAATTATATGGTGCAAAGGAGCAAAATGAAAAAGGCACATGGAGTTATTGGTTTGTTATTTTGTTGTTGTTAATTACGTTTATTGCAGATTTGACAGAGAATATTTTGATGTTGAAATACATAGGCAATGGATATTCAGGTTACAATGCATTGATTAGAGTTGCCTGCGTTTTTAAATCTTTAGGTTTTATCATTTTGGTATATTATTTATTTATTTATAATATTTCGAGTTTTATTAAATTAGTGAGGTCGTATTTAAAATCTTAATAGAATTATTTTTTTGACTAGGGCATCTTGGTTTGGTTCAGAAGATTGAGTAAGTTCATGGTTGTTTAAAAGATATAGAGCTCATTGAGTTGGTTGGTGAATATTTTTGTTTTTGGTATCCTTAAAATCAAGTTCAAGACTATAGTAGAATTTGAATTATGAAGTGCAAAAAATGAGACCAGTTACTTTGGGAATATTTCGATAATATACATTATTCCTTAGATTTAATTCAAGAATTAGAATTGGTGGGAATACTATGTAATTGGAATAACAAATTTATTTGTTAGCACAGAAATGACGCACTGAAACTTAAAATGCGAAATATTTCGTATATTTTTGTTTTGGCTGTAATTGTATTCGATACACTCGTAAACTATGACAGAAAAGCAAATTGAGAGAGTAAGAAACAAGATAGACAAATACAGAAAAGCACTTGCTGCAGATAAGAAACTTTGGGGTGGATTTTATCATGATGGACAAGGGATTAGATATGTAATTCCTGGGCAATTTTTAAAAATAAAGGACTACAAAGGTTGTTTTAGATACTTCAATTGGTTTAAAAAAAACTTTCCAGACGATAGTTGTGACCCAATTATTTTGTTTGAGTGGACTTTTACTTTATATAAGTGTGGTAAATTAGTTGACGCTGAAAAGAATGCCCATAGAACATTTTTTTCAAACCCATACTTGTTCGATAAATTTCTTGCGAAGGAGCCTTTGCATTTAAACAATAACGAAAGTTCAAGTTGGGAATTAGAGTCATTAGTTCAATATTTTAGTTACACGAATAAAGACACAGAATTTTCAGATTTTGGAGAATGGGTTGAAACAATTTTACAAAGTAGAATATTTTTAGACAAAGTAAACGAGTTTGTAGAACTTGAGAGGCAACTGAAAATTGAGCCAGTAGGAAAACGAAGAACAGAAATTGTAAATCGTTTATCAAGACTTAAATATGAATAGTACGAAGAAGAGCAACTACAGCCAACAATGTATTGCCTCCATGCCACTGATGCATTTAACTTTCACGCTCGGCAGAAAATATTGGCCTTAGCTTTTGTATGGCAGCCGGGGGAAGTTGCACGGCGGCAATACTGACACGTTAGCGGCCATTCCCCACTTTCCAAAAACGGAAATAATTTCTCTTGCTAACAATCGATACGTAAATTTGGTCTGACTCTTTGCAAGGCCGATTTTAGCATTGGTGATTAATAATCCCGATCGTCATTTTGTTGAAGTGTAATGCCTTTTATAGGCAGATGATAATTTCAGTGATGCTGTCTTTTGACAAGCTCGTTCAGAATAATTTTCAATTTATACATCACTTCCTTAGAGTCGTTTTTATTAACCATAAATTTTTTAAGATGACTAAGAAAAAAATTGAAATTGAGATTGTCAATCTAAATTGTGCGGGGATTGACATCGGAAGCAAATCACACTTCGTAGCGGTAGGTCAAGGCATAGAGGATGTAAGGGAATTTGGTGTATTTGCTGATGACCTAGTTGAAATTTGTGCTTATCTTTTGGAGTATAGAATAACATCTGTTGCTCTGGAAAGTACCGGAATTAATGGTTTAATTTGTACCGGAATCGGTGGCTCAGTTTGCCCCGGAATGGGTGGCTCAATTTGCCCGGAATACTCATTCACAGCAGACTTTGAAGTTTTTGGAGAAAAGTTCAAAATCCTGGAAACGCAGAAATAGATATTTTAATTTGAGTAAAATAGAAAAAATGGTTGAGCAACTTCAGAACTACTATTTGAATAAAGAAGAACCAAAAAAGAGTTGTCTGCTGGCACTACGTAGTATTATTCTTGACCAAGACACAAATATAACTGAAACACAGAAGTGGGGAATGCCCTGCTTTTGCTATAAGAATAAAATGTTTTGCTACTTGTGGACAGATAAAAAAACAGACGAGCCTTACATTCTTATGGTTGAAGGAAAATATCTTGACCACCCAAAATTGGAAGAAGGCAACCGTTCTCGAATGAAAATATTTAGAGTTAATCCAAATAAAGATTTACCCATAAAGACCATTGAAAGTATTTTGCAAAAAGCGTTGAACTTATACCGAGCAGGCATAATAAAAATAAAGGAATGATACATAGAAATGCACATGCGCCTAACGGCAGAATCTATTGAAATGGGACTAGGTATCCAGTCAAAATTTTGTTAAATTTTATAGAGTAGATTAGAGAAATAGTTTTAAATTTGAATTAAATAGCAAATGAAATGTCTAAAATATATAATCTACTAACTCGAATCTTAGTGATTTCATTACTTGCAGTTTCAGGTTTATATGCACAAAAATTAGTGGAGACTGGGAATCGATGGAATATTGCCATTTATCCCACATTTTCACAAAACACTACATCTTACACAGTTAGAATAGGCGAGGATACCATAGTTGGCACTCAAAATTATCATAAAGTATATTATTCTTTTGATTCACTAAATACTAATTGGAGTTTTAATCAAATTTATTTGAGGCAGGATTCTACCAAGAAAGTATATTCCAAACAAGGATCAGCAAACGAACGGCTGCTTTATGATTTCAATTTACAATTGAAGGATACATTTTCCTTTGATATGTATTGTGTCCTAATTGTTGATAAGATAGATAGCATTTATTTAAATAACGGTGAACTGAGAAAGCGTTTTAAGTTAATTCGTAAAGCAAATCCAAATTTTGGAGAGGAATATTGGATCGATGGCATCGGAAGTAATTTTGGTCTCCTTTCTCATTACGGATTTTGCCTTACGGATTATTCTGAAGGATTATTGTGTTTTTATTCAAAGGATGAACTATTATATCCGAAGATACCTCCAACTTGTTTTATAACTTCTATAAGAGAATTCGAGAGAAATTTGTCCATCTATCCGAATCCACTAAATACTGAATTAAATATTTTGGATGATTTTTCACTATTTAATAGTTTTGAAATTTATAACTCTGGTGGCAGATTCATTAAAAGTGGCAAATTAGAAATCAAATTGACACGGATTGATTTAAATGATTTGGCAAGCGGTTGCTATTTTATAAAATTGAGTAGTAAAAGTGGGTATAATTTTCCATATAAATTCCTTAAGATTTGAGGGTTTAAATTATGGAGAAGTAGTAGATTATTTCATAATTGATTTCAGGATTTATTCCTATTTAAATATTTGATTTAGAGCTTTAAATTTCAAGTTTAAGGCTTTAGTTTTTGGTACTTATCTTAACAGTAGTATTTAATATTTTGGCACTACCAAAAGTGGCATGGATTTAGGCCGGTTATTAATCTAGTAATTTGCGTTTTTCGGATTTTATTTCTAATTTCTTTAATTTAATTTTTGGCTTTGCATATTTTTGATATAATTATTAAGAATTGCATTAAATTTAACAAATTTTATTTATATAATGCCTCAAATAATCATTGGACACACAACAGCAAGTTCTTCTCAAATCTGGGCTAGAACCGAAATAGAGGGAAATTGGTGGTTAGTATTATCTCAGCATCCTTTTGATGATATAATAATTGATTTTAACAATGTTAAGGTTGATGATTATTTTAATTCATTAGTGCCTTCAATAGTATATTTGGAAAGTAGAAATTTTTTGAGTAGTAATGGTTTAACAAATACATTTAATATTTCTTCGCTTGAAAATGATACTAACTATTTTTATTTATTAGTAGCGTCAAATGAAATTAATGAAATTAAGGACATTGAGCGTTTAACTTTTGGTAAATCTTCGCAGGATTATTTTAGAACCATGAAGTATGATTTGAATACATTTTCATTTGGCTTTTATAGTTGTAATGATTTTGAAAAAACAGGATCAAATCTTTGGCCATTTTTTTATAAAGAACTTAAATCCAAGGATGCCAAATTTGTAATTGGAGGAGGTGATCAAATGTATGCTGATAGTTCTGGTGAAAAATACAATATTTGGAAGTGGTTAAAGAAGTTTAAGAATCATATAACTGCTCAATGTTCTGATGTGGATGGAAATTTAATTGTAGATATGGTGGTAGATAGGTTGGTAGTTTATTATCGGGAGTTATATGTTAAGTATTGGAAGGATCATTCATTAAAAGATGTTTATAAGCAATTCCCACAATATATGATTTGGGATGACCATGAAATCATGGATGGGTGGGGTTCACTTACAGTGCAACAACGAGCACGGAGATTAAATTCATTATTGGTGAATGATGATTTGAAATTAAACAAACAATTGACAAATTGTCTATTTATTGCTGCATCAAAGGCTTACTATGAATTTCAGCATTCACATAATCCTAAAACGAATATCAACTTAAAGCAACTAGATACTTGTGTTTGGGATTATAATTTTGAATATAGTTTCACTGCGTTTTATGTTTTGGACATGAGGGGCCATCATGATATTGAAGCAAAATCAGGTGAGCGTTTATTAGGCGATCAGCAAAAATTAAGATTTGAAAATTGGATTAACAAATCTCAAGTTAAAAGCAAGAAAGCCCTATTTATTGTTTCTCCTGTACCAATTATTCATTGGAAAGATAATTTTGCAAATACCTTTGATATTGCATTGGGCAATATTCCGCTCGCTAAGGACGATTTCAGGGACGAATGGGGTCACAGAAGTAATGAGGTAGAGCGAAATTGGTTATTAAATCTAGTTTTGAATGCATCCCATGAACGAAAGCAAAAGATTGTTTTTCTAAGTGGTGATGTACACTCTTTAAGTGTATTTAAAATTACTGTTGAGAATAAATTTAAAAAGGCTTGTGTTTATAATATAACTTCAAGTGGCATCTCAAGAAAACCTGCTCCTTTAATTTTACAAAAAAGTATATGTGGGAATAAGGATAGAATTATGGGATTTAAAGATGGTAGAGCCATTAAATTTGCAGGAAAAACTGGCAAGAATAATTTTACTTTAATTACTTCATCCATTCACAGTGATGAAATAAGAATTGATTGTGAAATTTGTTATTACAATAAATTAAAAAAACAATTGAAATCAATTAAGATTGAGCTTGTATAAATCTATAAATGACAGGGTATATTTTCGTATTTTCTAAATTTATTTTATGAAAACAACATTCACCGAAAAAATTCAGTCAGTCTCTATTTTGAGTATGATTCTTTATGGTAAATTATTATTAACATTAATCGTCGCAATTGTTTTAGCTTGTATTAAAGAAGGATCTTTTTTAAGTTTTATTATGGTAGCCGCTGCATGCACCATGGCTGGAATGCTGCTTGGATTTTTGTTCGGTATTCCAAGAGCTGATAAAGGTCGAAAAGTTAATGGATCTTCATATTCTGATAATACCAATTTGGAAGACATTTCAGATTGGCTTACTAAAATTCTTGTTGGAGTCACTTTAGTTGAGTTTCAAAAGATAGCACATCAGTTAGATTTGACTGCGGTTAATCTTTCTGCTAACTTAATTATGGATGCTCCAGGTAAAGCATTGGCACTTGCATATGGTACATTGATTTTTTATTCTGCTGGAGGCTTTGCAGTAGGTTATGTCTGGACACGTACAGTATTTCCATTAATACTTAATCGTATGCAAAAAGATAGTCAGGCTTTAAATCAAGAAATTGCCAGGCAATCATTAAAAATTGGAAAGTTAAAGGAAACTTTATTAGGGACATTAGCCGAAAAAGCTAAAGTGGAAGTGGAAAGTGAAACAAATGTTACCCAAATGAATAGAATCGATTCATTGATCAATACTCAATCGAATGAATCTATTCAAAATGAACTTAGTATTTTACATAGTAAAATTCCAGAGGTAATTAAAGCCAAGAAGTTTGATATAACCTCAGAGGATATACAAAAAGGTAAATGGGGCAAAAAATCTGTCGATGGTGATTTTCGGTTGACTGCAACTGTGAGTATTGGAAAATCCAAAGGATTTTATGATGTAGTTATTTGGGTCGAACTTTTAGATGGAGCAGCAATATTTCATCCTGTAGCTTATTTTGTTCACGATAGTTTTGGTTTTCAGAATAATGTCATTGTTTCAGTTCCAAATGATGAAGGGGTACCAAAAGTTAAATTGTCAGCAATTGAGGCATTTTGTTTAGGAGCATTATTGCCGGATGGTACAGAATTAGAGTTGGATTTAAATGAAGTGCCGGGTTACCCACCTAGTTTTTATTGGGAGGCAAATGAACAGAATAAATTATTTGTAAATGGTTTAATTTGAGTTATGAATTTTATAAGCTGCTTAATTTTATTTACCTTGCATTGTTGTGTTATAATATATTTTTGAATTATTTTATTGTTTTATTTTTTACAATTTAATCAACAGGATGCCTTTTTTAAAATACTTGCTTTATACCGTATTATTTTCATCTATAAGCGGATGTTGCAATTATGTCGATTGTTCAGGCGATAATTATGATTTTGTATTTGTTGTGCAAGATACAATTGCAGATATGGATTTAGTATTTGGAGCAAATAGCATTTATGATAAAAGTAAAATGAAATGTTATTCGGTTTTAGGAAATGATACCATTTATTATGGGATATCATTTATTGAGTATCATTCTAGCTTGGTTGATAGTGCTATCAGTATTAATCTATTTCCCGAAGTAAAAAATGAAATTTATTTGGTCTTAGATGCCATGGATACGGATACTTTATTTGCCACATACAATTCAAATGACACAAGATGTTGTGGATATATTACAGAAATAGAAAGCATTACAATTAATTCTAAAAAATTTAAAATTAACTATAGGCCTATTTTGATTAGTAAATAAAATCGATTTTACTATTTTTATTTAAGTTTCATATTTATTCATTTTAAATTGATACATATGCATAATTTACAAGAAAATAAAGAGCATTTCGGACAAGACCAATTAATTCCATTTTTATGGCTCAGAAGAAGTATCGGACTGCTGGGTATTTTATTTCCATTTGTTATGTATTTTGGTTCAAAATATTTTGGAAAATGTGACTGTCCGCTACATTCTGTTAGTGCTTATTACCATTCGCCAATGCAGAATGTATTTGTAGGCATATTATGTGTTATTGCAATGTTTTTATTTACTTATAGAGGACCCAAAAAGGAAGACAGCTGGGCGGCAAATTTCGCATGTATCTTTTGTTTATGTGTTGCCTTTTTGCCAACGACGCCAGATAATAGTCAGCCGGACTGTATAGTTTGTTATCAATATCATTTTGGGGTATTGCATAAAATTTCTGCAGTTTCTTTTTTTCTTTGCCTAAGTTATTTTAGTTTAATTTTATTCCCAAAGACACATGAGGATCAAATACCAACAGCAGAAAAATTAAATCGCAATATTGTATATCGGGTTTGTGGTTATGTAATGCTTGGATGCATGGCCTCTATTGCAATCATTGCAATATTAATCTACTTTAAAATTATTCCGGATATCGATTCTTACGTGTTTTGGTTTGAATGTATTGCACTTACATTTTTTGGAATTTCCTGGATTGTCAAAGGTGGATGGTTTCTTCAGGATAAACCTAAAATTTAGTTTTATCTTTGAATTTTTATAGCTTCCGAATTTATGGGTTGGTCCATTCTGTTTAAAATTGTTATTGCAATCGTAATTTGTGCTTTGCTTGTGAAATGCATTGGAAAAAAGAAAGCTCCGGATGGTTTGGATGGGTGGCTCGATTTGTATTTTCCTGATCAATTTAAAGTAATTTATACACTCACAGAAAATCCAATTAAACAGTTGAGTTTCTCTGTAAAGAATTCTGTTTTAGCTAGTAAATCGGATAGCTTGTTACAAATCAAAATCAGATGGGATAAACGCTTAGTTGGATTAGGTATTAATAAAGTGGAGATTGATAATTCATTGATAAAAGCAAAAGCGGAATTAGCAGATACCCGGATACTGTTAGATCAACTTAAATCGAGTGGTTTGCAGAAGTTTAGTTGTTGTATTTATTTAGGGGATGTGCGCATACTGATTTTTGAAGAACCAACTTCAAATAAGCGCGCAGAAACCTTTAAGCAATTGTTATCCGTTCTTTCTAAATGGTCAGCAGCCAGTAAGTACGGCTTGGTCGTCGATTTTATGGAAGCGAAATCGTTTGGCACTGAAGTAGGAGATATCATACCCTTGGTACATTGGCAACAAGGAAGTCCTTGGCAACGTCAGAATTCTATACTTTCAATCCAAAACGAACCAGGATATAACTTTAATCCTGATACTTTTGAGAAAAAATGGCAGTTTAATACAGAATCTGATCGATTGCTAAAATGGATAGATCAATCACGACCGGTTGCGTTAAAATGGGCAAAAAGCCATATGAAAAAGTCAATTGAGCTGCTCTCTGAAGTGGAGTATACAATACAAGAAAATGGTATGGATGTTCAAATAAAATTTGGCTTTACTCACATTAAAGTATCCAAGGAACAATCTACAGTTGACGGATATATTGTTGGCATTTATGTATTTGATGGAGATCAATTTGAGAATCTAAAGTTTGTACAAGAGTAGACTCCGGCATGAACAAGACAATTATTAGAAGTTATTGTAGGGATTTAATTTTATTTCTCATTGTTGAAATCGTCGGAATGTAATCGGGCAATATTGTGATTTGGTTTTGGATGATTCCTGGATTTGTTTAACTTTGGAAAAATCTTAGGAAACTTTATATGTCCAATAGAACCATTTTCTTAATTCAGGCTCTTACATTCAGTATGTGTTGTGTAATATCTATATTCACCTATAGCCAAGATGGTTCCTTAGATCTCTCCTTTGATCATGATGGGAAAATTACGACAGCAATAGGCATTAATAATGATTTAGGAAATGCAGTGATCATCCAACTTGATGGCAAAATTGTGATCGGTGGAAAAAGTGGTAGCAATGCAGCACTTGTTCGATATCAAACGAATGGTTCCTTAGATAATACCTTTGGAACTGGTGGTATAATAAATAATATTGGATGCTCCAATTTTGCAGGAAATTCTTTAACAATGCAAAGTGATGGAAAACTTTTAGTTGGTGGTTATTGTGGGATTTTTCCTAATTTCGATTTTGCCTTGACGCGTTTTCATCATAACGGAATATTAGATAATACATTTGGCACAAACGGTACCGTAATAACACCTGTATTAAATGGTGGTGATCAAGGAATGGCAGTGGCCATTCAAAGTGATGGAAAAATACTTCAGGGAGGTTATACAGATAATGGTTCCAACAGTGATTTTGCTTTGTTGCGATATCTTGAGAACGGGACCTTGGATTCTACCTTTGGTAATAATGGGAAAGTAACAACAGCAGTTGGAATCGCTGGAGATATAATCCGCAGTATATTGGTGCAATCGGATGGTAAAATTGTGGTGTCAGGATTTGGTTATACTGCTTCAAGTTTTTCGTATGATTTTGTTTTAGTTCGTTACAATAGTAATGGAAGTATAGATCAAAATTTTGGTTCAGCTGGGGTAACAACCACTGCTATCATAAATAGTACCAATGATTATGGCGAATCAATGACCATCCAACCGGATGGAAAAATTATCGTTGGAGGATATAGTTATACAGGATACTTGCTCCTGGCAAGGTATGATATCCATGGTAAACTAGATAATTCATTTGGAAACAAAGGAACAGTTTCTACATTATTCGGGTGCGCTTATCAAAATAAATATTCCATAATATTGCAAAGTGACGGTAAAATTTTAATCGGAGGATATAGTGCTCTCAATAGTCCAGCTTCCGATTTTTCGATCGCACGATATGAATCTAATGGAGCATTGGATAGTTCTTTTGGTTCGAATGGAATTGTTCGCACTCCTATTGGAAATGGTGATGATATTGCAACATCAATCGCTGTTCAGCCTGATGGAAAGATTGTATTGGTTGGTAGCTCTTACAATGGTTCAAACTTTGATTTTGCAGCTGTGCGTTATAATAATGAGATTACAACAGGGGTTAAAAAAGCAACGAATCAAATCTCTAAAATAATATTCTATCCTAACCCTTTTTCCTCAGAAACAAAGTGTCAGTGGGATGTTTCATTTGAAGACGCATGCCTTACTGTTTATGACTTTTCAGGATTCCAAGTAAAGCAACAATTAAATATTTCTGGTAAGTCATTCAAATTAGAACGCGATAATTTACCAGCTGGATTATATTTTATCCGATTTACGCAAAAGGGGAAGACTATACTATCCGATAAATTAGTCATCATCGACTGAGTCAAATTGCGCGTTTTTATGATCAGGATTTGTTGGAATGATAATATTTAATCTTGTTAATAGGGTTGAGCAGATATAGAGTCGTAGAATTCCAAATTGGTATATTCCTTTTATTCGAATAATTTTTATTTTCTGAGATATTGGTATTAAACTAACACTTATATTGAGCATTCAAATAATTCAAAAAAATGTCTATTAAATCTAAAGTCTTGCTTTTAAGTTTGGTCTTTCTTTCCATGTCATGCAATCGGTATTTTAATATTCAGGAGTATGTACCCACAGTAGATTTCAGAGGAATTGAAATAAAAAAACTTGAACCCGAAATTGATATTCAACATTTGGCGATTAAAGGGAAGTTGACTTTAAATTTGAAATTTAGATTTAATAATCCATATGATACACAATTAACGATTCCTGATCATGATTTTAAATTCTTAATGAGAGATCGGACAATATCTCAATTGTCTAAAAGAGGTGCATCGTTTATTGTGCCTCCAAAAGGAAGTGTAACACAACGCTATAGTCTGGAATTAGACCTTGATCCGCAAGGATATTTTAAGGATTTTATGGGAAAAGATAATGTCTATAAATTTGAAAGTACCTTCTATATAAAAGTGGATGATTATGTTCAAAATGTCATCGCACGAAAAGCAGTTAAGCATATGTTAGGAGGAGACCGTATTACCGTTCCATTTGAAATTACCGATACGCTCCGTTTGCCATTACCACCTCGCATTGCCGCTTCTTCAGAGAGTTCTTTTCTTAAATTTATTGGGGATAATAACCAGCTTAATTTGACTGGATTAAGTCCATTTGTAAATTTATTAGTAGATACAAAAATTAAAATTCCAGATCCATCAGCAACTTGTTGGTTTTGTTCTAAAGAAATAAACGCTGCAAATTATTTAGTTTCTCAAATAGGGCTTATAAACACATCGGCTCCAATTGCCTGGACTAATTTTTTAAATAAATGGAATAGTATCAAGAACAATTTAGTGGTTGAATATCCCGGCCCCAATACAACTGGATATAAAATTTATATTCCTTTTGAATTATATAATCCTAACGAATTTGCAATTGAAGCAGTAATGTTTACTTCTACAGCTATGCTCAATCAGAACTATAGTCCTTACATCGTTGAGTTTAAAACCTTAGATGGTAATAAAATGATTCAGGCAAAACATTCAAAAAAAGTATATTTAACCTGGCAAACAAATTTTTTTCAGGGTAATATACTTCAAGCTTTTGGAATCGGAGATCCCCTCATAAGTAACCCAACCTTAAAAGGTCAGATTGGAGTAGATATTGGTTATGGAAATATTCAAATACCGTATCAGTTTACGATCCCTTTTAAAATTGGCCAATAATGTTTGGCATCGCTGGGGATTCATTTGAAGCACTTAATTAAAATTCTAATATTATGCATTATTTCATAACGAATAGAGAAATTCAACAACGCGGAACTAAAGAAGTAATTCGGCCTGATGGAAGAGAACACGCAGGTGATGATTTGCGATTTGGTAGCTATGATATAGAAAATGATGAATTTGAGTTATTTCCGGATCCGACGAAAACGAATCAAATAACATACAGTGGTCTAAAAGCGACAAATACCTCAAGTTTAAAAGGCTCAGCGAGATTCTTTAAAGAACTGTATGATGATTTTCGGAATAAGGAAAATCAAACAAGTGGTAAAAATGATGTATTGTTTTTTATTCATGGATTTAATACAGATCTTAATAGTGTTCGAAGTAATTTTAAGGAACTACATAAACGTTATGTTTTGAATGAGGAATCACCCATTGGCAGAATAGTGATTTTTACATGGCCTGGTCGAAGTAGTGACTTGCCCTTACATTACCATGATGATAAAAAAGATGCTGAACGAAGTGGTGAAACATTGGCTCGATGTATGGCTAAATTATTGGATTTTTTTCAAGTCTTTCTTGCCCGTGAGCGCAATCCATTATGTAAAGGCAAAGTTCATCTTTTAGTTCATTCTATGGGAAATAGGGTACTTAAACAAATGATGATTGAAATGTCTATCAAGCAAATTCCGTATCCAGAAATATTT
Organism: Saprospiraceae bacterium; assembly: GCA_016717265.1. Classification (NCBI taxonomy): domain Bacteria; kingdom Pseudomonadati; phylum Bacteroidota; class Saprospiria; order Saprospirales; family Saprospiraceae; species Saprospiraceae bacterium. Next base: position 8,371 of record JADKFX010000003.1, on the reverse strand, counting down.
GATCAGATTATCTTGATGGCGGCTGATATTGAGTATAGTATTTTTGAAAAAGGGGAAGCTTTTAATCGATTAATTGAGTTGGGAAAAAGAATCCATATTTATTTTCATGAAAAAGATATCGTCCTCGATATTTCAAAATATACTAAGAATTTTAATAATCGTCTGGGTCGATATGGCAGGAAGCGAAATGACATTGTAAGTCCTGATATTATTGATGTTAACGCCACTGGTGTAAAAGATGACCTTAAGCCAGGTTTACGAACAAATCAACTGAATCATTGGTATTATTACAGTAGTTCTTTGGTAATTGCCCATGTAATTAAAGTTTTAAATGGAGAGCCGGCGAAAGGGGTTGTTTGAATTTATTAGCAATTACTAAAATTAAGTATCTTAGCCACAGGATACTAAATTGATTTAATTTAATTCGTTTTATTCTCAGCGAATAGATGGTTTTATTTTGTATTTCTAACACCCTAATTTTTAATTCTCTCACTATGAAAAACAAAACACTATGGCACATTCGTATCATCAAGTTTACCTCCAGGCTGTTTTTGCTGTAAAATATCGGCAATCGGTTTTGGATAAATTATGGCGCCCAAAATTACATGGGGTCATTGGAAATCTTATTAATGAAACAGGCTGTAAAGCAATTATTGTAAATGGAGTAGAAGATCATATCCATTGCTTTATTGGATTAAGACCTGTGATTTCTATTTCTAATTTAATGCAAATTGTTAAAGGCAAAAGTTCTAAGTACATTAATGACCATCAACTTACAAAGCATAGATTTGAATGGCAGGTAGGGTATGGTGTATTTTCATATAGCAAATCACATGTCGAACGAGTATTTAGATATATTGCCAATCAAGAGCAACATCATTTAAAACAAAGTTTTAAGAAGGAGTACATTTCATTACTTAATGAGAATAAAGTATCCTTTGAGGAGCAATATATTTTTAAAGAATTGGAATAATATTTTTTGCTTTAGGATGAGAATGGGATTATCAGGGGGCATGGGGAAATTCACATAGGCTGAAGCCTATGTAAACAAGATGGGTCGAGCCTATGGCTCTTTGGATGTGGTATATATTCCCTTAGAGTTTCATCAATGGGAGGGTTGAAGAAAATTAAGGTCCTAGGTTTCAATCTTAGGGAGGTAAAAACCCCAGACTTCAGTCTGGGGAAATTCACATAGGCTGAAGCCTATGTAAACAAGATGGGTCGAGCCTATGGCTCTTTGAATGTGGTATACATTACCCTAGACTTCTGTCAATTGGAAGGTTGCAGAAAATTATGGTCCTAAGTTTCAATCTTAGGGAGGTAAAACCTCAGACTTCAGTCTGGGGAAATTCACCCTAGACTTTCGTCAATTGGAAGGTTGAAGAAAATTAAGGTCCTAGTTTTCATCCCTCAAGAAAGTAAAAACCCCAGACTTCAGTCAGGGGAAATTACCATAGACTGAAGCCCATGTGTCCAAGATGGGTTGATTCTCTGACTCTTTCAATATGAAATACATTGCCCTAGACTATTGTCTGGGGCAATGTTATGAATAAATCAATAGCCTGTGACTTCAATCCGTGGCTATGGCAATATATTCCAGAGATTTTTTTGTTAAAATTGAATGTTTTTTTATTTATTCGTATATTTGAGTGAATTACTTTTAAAAGGTTATTTTTGAGTGTATGGTGTTTTAAGTAATTCCTTTTTGCCTTTAGAGAAATCAGTCACAAAATTATTTATTTATTATCAAGGTTCTGAAGCTTATCATGGGGTTCAGATTGGAAATCGTTTCTTCATATTTTGAGGCGACTTTAACAGTCTTGCAATATGATTATTTAAAGATCTATGATATTAAATTATCTTATTTTTATTATTTTAAATGCATGCTATTATGAACCAATTACAAATTCTACTTTTTTTGCAGTTTGCCATACTTGTGAATTTCCAAAATCAATGTTTGGCTCAAGGCACTGTTTTAATCGCTCCTTCAGATGTCGTTATTACACATACGTTTGGCTTTGATATTAATAATCTAGCCAATGTAGATGATGCAACTTTTGGCCGCATATTGAAGGACAGTTTTAATCGACAATCAATCATTACACAAGACTTGGTTTGCAAAGGATTTTGTGAGCCAAATGTTTGTACTGAATACCCTGGATTCAACCCAGCGAATCCAGCACAAAGTCTTGCAGTAAATATTGCTTGCAATTATTTCAAACTTTATTTTGATGCATCGCAAACAGACAAAAAATATGTGTTGAATTGGGGTCAGGATGGTTATGTGGAAAAAGCAAAAAATAACGTATCCTTATCACTTTTTGATTTGAGAATCAAAAGTCAGGCGAATTTTTATCATGGTCCAATTCTTAGGGTTTATTCAGTGATTGATCAAAATAACAAACTACTCAAAGATACCCAAACAATTTGGGTTGTTGATTGCAATTTTGTACAAGTGGATACATTTGATTGTCAAAATGAAATCAGCATTTATTTGAATGATAGTTGTTCAACAAGCGTGAATGCAGCTATGATTTTGTCAGGATGGGGATATTGTTTTCCTTTATATAAAATAGAATTGAGAGATTGGATTACAAACCAAATTATTGATCGAGATGCTAAATTGCCAGGAATTCAAGTAAATTCTAGAGACAAAGGAAGACTTATAAAATTTGCTGTAATAGATCCAATGACTGGAATTAATTGTTGGGGAAAGGCTTTAGTCATCGATACATTAGCACCTGTTTTGATTTGTCCACCAAATTTGACAATTTCTTGTTCGATGGACTCAAGACCATTTTATACAGGCATTGCAAGTATGTTTGAAAATTGTGGGGATGTTAATTTTACATATAATGACAAAATAGTTTTTGGTGGTTGCACACAAGGTTTTGATAAAATTATAAGCAGAAATTGGATCGCAACTGATAATTCAGGAAATAAATCTGAGTGTATTCAAACAATTACAGTTGATATAATGAAAACTCAAGATGTGAAATTCCCACCAAATTTTGATGGTATGGATTGGCCAGTTTTAAAATGTGATGAACAAGTAGATAAAAATATTGATATCAGCCAGTATATACTGAATACACCATCTTGTGTAGGTGGTTATTTATTAGACTCTGCATTTTGGTTTGCTCATGCTACGGAGCCCGATATATATCCGAATCGAAGACTTCCTCGAATTTTAGGATGGAATATTATTGATGTTCCTGGTGATATAAATTTCGGACATCCTAATCCAAATAGTATTTATTATTCATTTCACAAACAGTGGACATTAAATGCTCCAATTTGTTGGGCAGGGGATCAACATATTATGTTGCAAGGTACTGGCTTTCCTACCGGATTGGAATGTTCCAATTTTACATTAAACTACAAAGATATTGTGGTAGATTTAAGATTGCCTGGTTGTGATGCCGGAGAAATTCCTTGTAGGAAAATTTTAAGAGAATGGGTGGTTATAGATTGGTGTACAAATATCATTTTGGAGCACGATCAAGTAATTCATGTATTTGATCAACAAGGTCCTTCGGTTTTATATCCAGATACACTAAAGATAAAATTGTCACCATTTGAATGTGATGTTCGATGGGAAGTGGAGCCACCTTGGGTTGTAGATAATTGTTCAAATGAATTGCATTATAAAGTTGAAATTGCAGTTGGAGTTGTTCTCGGAAATGAAATATCAGGTTATGTTGTAACGAATCTTCCGCAAGGAATGAATACTGCTTACATTGTTGCTTCAGATTGTTGTGGAAATGTAACAAGAAAGCCAGTGACTTTATTGTGCGATGATAATTTGCCTCCAACAGCAATATGTGTAGAAAAGTTAAATGCTAATATTGTTGGTACGAATCCGCCTGGCAAAAATTTTGCTAAAATATTTGCCAGGGATCTAGACAAAGGAAGTCATGATAGTTGTGCCCCAATTGTATTTTTTTAAAGCAATCAGAATCGAGCAATTGCAAGGAAATGCAAATGGCACTATTGATATGCAGGAAGATGCGAATATTATATGTGCCTCTGCAAATGGAGATGATGATACATTATTGATTGGTAATCAAATTTATTTTGATGATTTTGTAAATTTTTGTTGTTCGGATGTTGGAAAAAAAGTAATTGTTGTATTACGTGTTTTTGATAGAGATCCTGGAATCGGTCCTATACCTCCTTCAAGTATGAATACTGGTGGAAATTTATTTAATCGTTTCACGGATTGTATCACGGAAGTTGAGATTCTAGACCGCAGTGTTCCAACCTTGGTTGCACCACCAAACATAGTAGTAAGTTGTGCATTTCAAATTGATATCAATAAACTTAGTGATCCTAATGATCCAACATTTGGAAGGGTACTAACTGAATTGTCAAATAGAAAAAGGTTTCGACATTAGATAAAGTATGTTATAGCTATTGTGTGCCTAATGTGATTACAGGATATCCTGGTTATGTTTCTGGAGCACCGCCTTCAAATCCTCCGGCCACAAATAGAGCATGTGATTATTACCGTGCCTTGTTTGATTCATCAGATGAGAATAGAATTTATGAATTGGTTTGGGGTTTTGATGGATATGTTTTGAGTTCATGCGAAGTTAATCCAACAATCCAAGTGGACGATTTGCGAAAGTGCGGACAAGGACTAATTAAAAGAAGTATTATAGCTTTTGGTCCAAATGGTGTTAAGGTAACTGCTACACAATCCATTTGGGTTGTTAGTTGCAGTCAGCTCAATATAAATCAAGTGGTTCCTTGCGATATAAAGGATGATATAATCTGGCCTGGGAATTGTAATGGGCAAGCTATAAATATAGGTGCATGTGGTAATGATGTTAGTCCTGATAATCCGCTCTTAGGTAAACCGGAATTCGAAAAAGGGGTAGATCAATATTGTGCATTGCTTACAATAGAACATCTTGATAATTATTTCGCAAACGAACCAGACGCTTGTTTAAAATTAATTCGAAAATGGGTAATTATTGATTGGTGTATATATGAACCTTCAATAGACTCAATCCGAGGTAAATGGGAATATTTACAAGAAATTAAGATTAATGATTTAGAAAAACCAACATTAAGTATTATCATTGGCAATCAAGGGCCACCTAATGTAAATGGCTTAGCTGCCATAGATATTGTAGCTGAAGCTCTTGATAATTGTTTACCTGCAGATGAGATCATTGTAGAATATCAAATCGATGAATTCAATGATGGTACTGGTAAGTATTCAGGAGGTTTTGATTATAAAGTAGGTCCATTAAACAGGAAGGACTTTATTGCCGGTATAATTCCAACATTCACTGACAATCCACGGGCATATAATTCCAAAAATTCATTCATAGCAAGTGGAACATATCCAATTGGCATTCATAAAATAAATTGGATTATAGAAGATGCCTGTAATAATAGGGATACTATTTCACAGTTATTTGAAGTACAGAAAACAGTAGACGCAGATAATGAAATTGGCTTTGAAGAATTACTTATTCTAATGCCAAATCCAACCCAAGGAAATGTTCTTATTAAATCTAATCAGAAGATAGATAAAGTAAATTTGATTTCTTGTCTTGGTGCAAGTTATTTAAGCTATGTTATAGAGAATCAGTATTCTTTAGAAATAATTAATATTCCTTCAGGCGTTTATTATGTTGAAGCATTTTTTAAAGGAAAATTAATAGGAAGAAAAAAATTGGTTGTCATATAGAGAATCAGGAATCACATAGACTGAAATCTATGTGTCCAAGATGGGTCTAGCCTCTGGCTCTTTGAATGTGGTAAACATTGCCCTGGATTTTCATCAATGGGAACGTTGCAAAAAATTCTGGTCCTAGGTTTCAATCTTAGGGAGGTAAAACCCCAGACTTCAGTCTGGGGAAATTTGCCACGGACTTCCATCAATGGGAATGTTGCAGAAAATTCTGGTCCTAGGTTTCAATCTTAAGAAAGTAAAACCCCCAGATTTAAGTCTGTGGAAAATCACATAGACTGAAGTCTATGTGTCCAAGATGGGTCGAGCCTTTGGCTCTTTGAATGTGGTATACATTGCCCTGGATTTTCATCAATGGGAATGTTGCAGAAAATTCTGGTCCTAGGTTTCAATCTTAAGAAAGTAAAAACCCCAGATTTAAGTCTGTGGAAAATCACATAGACTGAAGTCTACGTGTCCAAGATGGGTCGAGTCTCTGGCTCTTTGAATGTGGTATACAATGCCCTGGATTTTCATCAATGGGAATGTTGCAGAAAATTCTGGTCCTAGGTTTCAATCTTAGGGAGGTAAAACCCCAGACTTCAGTCTGGGGAAATTTGCCACGGACTTCCATCAATGGGAATGTTGCAGAAAATTCTGGTCCTAGGTTTCAATCTTAGGGAGGTAAAACCCCAGACTTCAGTCTGTGGAAATTTGCCCTGGACTTTCATCAATGGAATGGTTGCAGAAAATTATGGTCCTAGGTTTCAATCTCAAGAAAGTAAAAACCCCAGACTTCAGTCTGGGGAATTGAAAGAAGCGCTTGGTCTCAAAGTAAATCAATAGGAGAATCAAAATTCTAAAATTCCAGGAACGAAAATTAAATAAACAACAATAGCCACAGACTTCAGCCTGTGGCTATTGTTGTTTTAATATGGTTCTTTTGGAGTATTTTTAAATTGTGTAATTTTAATAATTGCTAGATTGATAACATTTTATAAATCCATGTTATTGCAATATAACCCCAATTAAAATGTGATTTTATGTTTTAGAATTACTTTTATAGCAATTGAACGTAATTTTATTTGTATTCGAAATGTATATTGTAATTATTTGATTGGAATGTAATTTTTAAGCTTATCTTCCATGATAATTAAATTCAAACTGAATTATGGCAGATATATTTATCAGCTATTCCAGTGAAGATAAATCTACCGTAAGGCAAATTGCAGGCTTACTGGAAGCTAAAGGTTGGAGTGTTTGGTGGGATCGACAGATTCCTATAGGAGAACGGTTTGATACAGTTATTGAAAATGAATTGCATTCAGCCAGTTGTGTTATCGTAGTTTGGACGGAGCGTTCCATTAAATCTGAATGGGTAAAAAATGAAGCGAGTGAAGCCGCAAGCAAACGTAAATTAGTACCAATCGTTTTAGAAAATGTTCCCATACCTCTAGCTTTCCGAAGGATTGAATCAGCAATGATGAAAGATTGGGACGGCGAATCCGATCATCCGGAATTGGAAATTCTTTATGACTCGATTAGCAAAATTCTAAATCAATCTTCTGATGCGCCGCCGATTCGTGAAACCCCATTATCCGATTCTTTTGAAACGCGAAAAAACGTAAATCTCAAGTTAGAATAGCCAGTTTGTTGATTCTTATATTATTCTCCGTGGTAACTCTTTTCTATTTCTTGCAAGAACCAACTGAAGCTAAATTGGCAGTTCGGGTATTTGATTGGAAAAATAATCCATTGACACAAGGTGAAGTTAAAATTTATTTAAAGGATAATATAAGAACACAATCTATTGATAATAATGGACAAGCACTTTTCGTGGATTTGCCAAATGAAGTAACAAAGCGTAAATTGAAAATTGAAATATCCAGTATAGGATATGCTACAAAAATTTATGATACCTTAATTTCAAAGTCCACTTTTATTGAATTTAGAATTCCATTTGTTTCTAAAATTAATATTTCAGGTAAAGTAAAAACTGCTGCAGAATATCCCATTAAAGGTGTAGATGTTATTGTTGAAGGTACTAAATATTTTGATAAAACAAAAAATGATGGCAGTTTTCTTATCCGTCTAGATGAATATACAATCGGGGATGAAATTGAAATTGTAACATCTCACCCAAATTACGAAGATAAAATTAGTCGATTAAAAATTATATCTCCGGACATGAAAAATATAGATCTTTATTTGAATCCGGTCACACATTAATATTGAAGCTATGAAAAATTATTTGATTTGGAGTTTCTTGTTAGTTTTTTATCAGAGCGATTTTAAAGCGCAGAATTTGATAATGAAGGGCCGAATTAAATGCCTGAATCAAAGTCCAAACTCAAGTAAGGGTGCGGAGAATGTTGTCGTTGTGCCAACGTTTGTTCCATCAAAGGCATGTATCACAGCCTCGCAACCTGCAGGTTATTTTGAATTTAATACAGGAATTCCATTCCAAAACTTACAAGATAAACAGGTTAGTATTTATGTGGTATCCCGTTGTAAAGATTGCGAGGATATTGAAAAGCGAATTTTTATTTCAGAGGATCAGGATCGCTTAAACAGAGATGATACAAAACGGTATGTAACCATCAAAGATTGGATGTTAAATGCAAATTGTAAGCAAGCTGAATTCAAAGCTTTAAAGCAGATAGCGTTTTACGAGTAGTGGTAAAA
>JADKFX010000002.1 GCA_016717265.1 Saprospiraceae bacterium | reverse complement strand
GGCGGTAATTTTCTAATTTTGATGAAACTATCTGATCCGGATGCTTGATTAAACAACCCCTATTACAAGTGGCTAAATTTCGCCGTTTTCATTTAAAGGTGCGAGTGTTTTTAATAAGTTGTAGTCAGACCTTGTGCAAGACCTAACAGGGGCGAATTTAGCCAATACAACAAAATTCCAGGTTGGACCCAATTTACATATAACCGACTGTATCCCACTCTCCGACTCCCAACTTCTTTACGGCAAATGATAGGTGTGGTTTGAGAGACTTTACCTGATGATCTGAATTTGTCAAATCCACCTCCCTCTAATTGTAGTTTAACCAGAGCACAATTGTGGATTAATACTGACTTAACAACACCTCAAACAGGGCTCGCAGCCTTAAGTTATATTTCAAACTTGACATGATCCAATGAGTATCCTTAATAATTCAACAACTTCTTGAGCAAAAACCCTGTTTGATATTTTTTTGAATGTGGTGTTTATAATGCTTGCCTGAAGGTAAGAAGAAGAGGAACCTAGTAGAGAAACCATTTGCAATCCGTTATAGCTAATGACTTGATTCCTCCAAGAGCGACCTGTCAGAACATCTAGCCTGGTTTTAGACGATAGTTGTTACGCAAAACTGGCATTTTATTGACGGGGATCATTTGATAATTGCCAAATCAAATCCTTGTCCGTAAATCCATTGGTAGTGAGTGGTGCGGAATTTTCAAGCTTCACTTACAGTAGAGGATTTATGTGAAATAAAAGTGCATTAATGTAGAGGTTCAAACAATTGAAACAGTTCCTCCTACTCATAGTATGCCCGGCTAATAAAATAATTTCTGCTTACCCTCCGGATTGTTCTTTAAAAGTCGATAGTATTAAATGGCTTTCCGTTTCAGATAATTGCAGTATTCCAACAGTTTCTATCAAATTAGTGGAGCCACCAAAACTTCAGGAATAAAGGATGCAAGTGGCGTACTTTTAATCAAGGGTTTCGACCTAACTTACATTGCAACGGATGCTTGTGGTAACACAGCTTCTTGTAGTTTTACAATCACAATTAATTGTGGTTGCCGTCCGCCGGGTTCGATACAAGGTCCAAATATGATATCCAACCCAGATTTTTCTGCAGGAATTTCAGGATTTAATTCAGATTACAATATATTAAATCCAACCTGCACACCGTGACTTTATAATGTTGAATCCAGCATTCCGGTTTCTGGTATGTGCGTTAATTGAAATTGTATAGATCACACATCAAATTCTATAACAGGCAAAATGTTTGTTGCAGACGGTAGTCAAACTATTGGTTTGGCCGCATGGCGACATCCGTTAGCACTTGCGCCAAATACAAAATATTCATTTTGTGCTTACGTCAATAATTTAAATGAGCCAATACTTGACAGAGCCGATCCAATTGTGGAAGTTTATTTAGTACCTCTAAATGGTCCAGCAATATTGCTAACTAGTATTACCCTTCCAGAATCCCCGGATCAATGGGAATTTATAAGTGGAAATTATGTAACACCGGGTACAGTTTCAAATCCTTATAATTTGGAATTTCGCACCGCTTCAACTTCTTATGAAGGCAATAATTTTGCAATTGATGATATCAGCTTTAACGCTTGCTTAGCTAAGGATTCTTGTGCTTGCGGCCCATTTGAGTTCTTGTATAGTGTAGGAAGAGGACCTTTATTTCCAAAGAATTGCGGTGATACCTTAATAGTTCCTGATCCCAACTTTCCGATAGGTTTTCTAAGTTCATTCCAATGTTTGGGACTAAATTGTCCACAGGCAACTATTGATTGGAAATTGACAGGACCCAATGGATTTTCAACATTAATGATGACAGGAGTATTAGCTTCGCCAGCATTTTCAATCCCTATTACGAACGCTACCTTTAACTATCCTGGACTTTATACACTAACAATAATCGGTCATTGTGGACAAGATTCTTGTCCATGTACCTTGTATTTTTATAAACCAGATTGTTCATGTGAAGAAAACTTGGTTCTTAATCCTGGATTTTATGATGGGGCTATTGCAGGAGATTTCGGATTCCCGGGAGCATCTAATAATTGGAATGCAGCTAGTGGAACTCCTCAAGTTGCATTTAGTGATTTTTGGTGCGATGAAGTAAGTATTCAAATGTGGGGAAAATTAGATGCATGTGAAGCTATTTGTCAGCCATTTAATTTTCAAAATGGACATACCTATGCTGTTGATTTTTTTTGCAAAGTTTATAACTAGGTACTACTTTTAACAACGTACAGTTTGAGTTTATAGCAGCAAATGGATGTATAGATCCCATTGGTAGTTCAGCTTGGGTAAGTATTGGTATCACGCCACCAATTACAAGTACGTCTTGGGCACCATTCAGTTTTTCTGCTTGGACAGCTCCATTAAACCAATCTTTTGATCACTTGATAATCCGTGCAACCAGCAATCAAATAGCAGAAACTACTTTTGGAAGAATTGACAACATTTGTGTGACGGATATTACGATTCCCTGTGATAGTATTGACCATGCTAAGAATTTGGTCGCCTACTATCCATTAGACAATTTAACTAATTCAACTGGACAATCTGTGCCTGACTTAAGCACAAATGCGATCCATGGGATAGGTGGCGATTTAGCACCTTCAAATGCTTTGTTGCTTGCAGGGCATTTTAATGGCACTTCAACTTTTGTAAATTGTGGTCCTAATACTAGGGGCGTGACTGATCAAGTATCCTTATGTGCATTTATTAAAACCACAGAAAATCAAAAAGGAATTTGGGTAGCCGGACAATATAATTTTTCAAATGATCATGGTTATTCATTGCAAATTGGAGACAATCAAAATAATAATATTGGTTTTGCTGCATTTGGTGGCCGTGATGGAACTTAAGGTGTATCATTCTTCTGGTTATGGAACAAATGCACCTAGCATCAATGATGGAAATTGGCATTGCTTGGTTGGAACTGCAGGAAACAATATTTGGTCAATATATGTAGATGGAATTCTTGTTAGCAGCCAACCAGGAACAACAAATAATCCAATACCAAATTCAACTATTGGCGAACCCTTTACCATAGGCTATCACACCGGAGGAACACCATTATGGTTTAATGGTGAAATGGATGAAGTACGGTTGTATAACAGAGTAATAACCGAATGTGAAATAGATTCATTTTGCCTGAAAAATTTTATTGTATCATCAAAAGATGTGCAAAAGCAGGAAGCGTTTCAAATTTTGCCAAATCCAAACAATGGGATCTTTAAACTCAAACTGAATTTTGAAAATTCACCTGACTCAAAATTGCGTATACTTGATTTAGCAGGACGCGTATTGCATACACAGCGAATCGAAAGTAACACCATCACACAACTTATAGATATTGAATATTTGGTGGATGGAATGTACTTGGTTCAATTGATTTCGGGTGGAAAAATATTAGCCTGCGAAAAATTTGTCAAGCAGTAAGTCGAAGTAACAGATCCATTTTAATTAAAGAAATCGCTCTAGAATAACAAATTCTAGAGCGATTTTTTTTTGTAAAAATAAGCAATCATTTAATTTTATGAGGAGCAATCGTTTTTTAATATAGACAATACCCAGTCAAAGTGAAAATTGTAATCAAATCAGGTTGTTGATGAATCACAAGCCCTGGAAAGGGGCTTTCGCCTCGTGTAACGATCAAATTATTTATTCCTTAGTTATATTTTTATACCAATCAAATAATGGGTTAAAATAAAAATCTCCGGATGCATCACATTTGTAAATTCAATAAGTCGCTTATTTATTTGCTACAACATTAAATTTTAATGTAAATTCATCATATATCATTTTGTCTCCAATATCTGGAAAAAATGTTTTAGAGCGGTATTTAATATCAAATTTTGTGCGGTCTATCGTTGCTATTCCTAGACAAGAAAAGCGATTGCCCTGTAGTGTAAGCTTAGCACCAAATGAAATTTCATTTGTTTTATCCTTGATGGTAAGTAACCCTTTTATAGTATGTGTATTCGTTCCAACATTGGTTTCTTTTAAAGGGGTGACGGATGTAATGATAAATTGTGATTTTGGAAATAAGGCTGCATCAAAAAAATTTGATGATTTAAGAAATGTTTCAAGTTTTGTTTTATTTGGCCCTGGTTCAAGGTCTTGACATTCTATGGATGTCATATCAAATTCAAAAACACCATGGATAGACCCATGATTGTTTTTTATTTCGCCACTTATAAATTTTATAGTGCCATTGTGTTTGCCTGTAATTTTTTCTCCAATCCATTCAAGTGAACTTTGATTGGCATCGACTTTATATACATCTGTATGTAATTTATTGGATAAAAATGAAAAAAAAGTGAGTATCCCAATAATTTCTGTAAATCCAAATATACGTTTCATCTTTTTTAATTTACAATTTATAAATGAAGTTTAATTTAGGCATGTTTCGCATGTAATATTTTTTCTGTAATGGCAAGGGCTAATGAAGATACAAGAAAAACTATATGGATAATTACTTGCCATTTTACATCTTCCGGATCTTTATTTTCAATATTGATAAATATTTGAAGTAGATGAATTCCAGATACCCCAACTAACGAACCTGCTAATTTTACTTTTAAAGTACCCGCATCTACTTTTTGCAACCATTCAGGTTTGTCAGTATGCTTGTCTATGTCTAAACGACTTACAAAGGTAGAATATCCACCAATAATTACCATAATAAGAAGGTTCGCCACCATCGTAATGTCTACTAAGGTGAGGACTCCCAACATTAAAGCGGTTTCTGTGATTTCCGTTATCGTAGTGCATAAATGAATTAATTCCACAATAAATTTATACGCATACAAAAAACCACCAATGATAAGTCCAGCATAAAGTGGAGCTTGCAACCAACGGCTGCCAAAAATGAGTTGTTCAAATATGGATTCTAGTTTGTTCATATAATATTTTTGTAAATACAAATATAGCTAACTACTTGTTCAATTTTATTTAGTTTTTAGAAAATAATTCTTGTCCAATTTAGACACGATCCATTTCTTTACTTAGAATTTTTCGATCTAAGATAAAAGGTCCAAATGGTAAAAGGGATGCAATAACAGCAATGCAAATTCTTTTTAAACCCCATTTATATTTTATTGAAACATCCAGTCCGGCGATCATGTATGCAATAAACAGAAATCCATGAATCCAACCGACAATTAATACAGCTTGAGGAAAATTCGAAAAATATTTTAATGGCATTGCAATAAATAACAAAAGCAAGTACGAAATACCTTCGCAAATTGCAATGATTCTAAAACGTCCTATCGAGCTTTGATAACTTGACTTATTCATTTGTAATTTTAATTGGGTGCTTAATTCTGGTTTTTAAATAAAATAGAGGAATTCATGCTTAAAATGCTGAGAAAACAGATGACAAATTTCATCTTGTGCAAATATAGGCATTTACAAATGAGCTGAAATAGTTATTATTTCCAGGATCGTCATTTAAACTATTTCATTCCATTTTGTGTTTCTTTCAGTTTTTTATAAATTATATAAAATTTGGAATTCAATAAGCTTTAAAGTTAAACAAGTAATATGGTTGCCTTGTATAATTATTAGTTGTTTAAGAAAAAATTTTGGGATCTGTTTCGGGATTTGTATAAATCATTCTTAAAGTAAAGTTTATTAGGTTTCATTAGAATCCGAGTTTGATTTCATATTTAAATAGCATAAGCCAATTTTATAAAATATCTTTGCAAAATACGATTACACGAAGAGCATTTTATCCCTTTTACATATGGCCAAATCTAGTTTCCCTTGCGAATACATGCTTAAATATTTATTTTGGATTCTATTGATGCCAACTTTTTTGACTCATTTGAATTGTAAAGACTTAGTTGGAATTCAGAATCAGAGCACTACAAAAAGTGATAGTATACCAAATATTTTGAAAGTAATTCCTTTAGATACAGCTATTTATAGGAATAAAGTCGCATTTTTAAGTTCTCAGGATAGTTCCGGTAAATGGCCAGTTAAAGATCCCTATCCAATGCAAGGCGCTATCCTGCCATTTCAGCGCATCATAGCATTTTATGGCAATCTTTATTCTAAAAAATGGGCATCCTGGCGGCATTGCCACCAAAGCAAATGCTTGAGAAATTAGATCTTCTTGTTAAGGAGTGGAGCCAGGTTGATTCTAGTTTTCCTGCTCGTCCTGCTTTACATTATATAGCGGTAACAGCGCAAACGGAAGGTGACAAGAAAAGATTGAGAATGCCATTTAAAGAAATCGATAAAATTCTAGATTTGGCAAAACAGATTGATGCTTTGGTTTTTCTGGACATTCAAGCGGGTTGGAGTACAATTCAAGAGGAACTTCCAAAACTTGAAAAATATTTTAAAATGCCACATGTGCATCTCGGAATTGATCCAGAATTTAAGATGAAACCAGAAGTTGTACCTGGAAGTGTTATTGGTACTATAGATGCAAAGGATATTAATGATGCTATCCATTACCTTGGAAAGCTTGTTAAAAATCATAATTTACCGCCTAAAATAATTGTTATACACCGCTTTACAAAAGAAATGCTTACAAATGCTTCCCAAATTAAGCTTAGTCCGGAAGTACAAATTATAATTCATATGGATGGATTCGGTCCAAAAGAAATAAAGCGAAATTCATATCAACGATATATTTTTGAAGAGCCTGTGCAATTTACGGGATTTAAAATATTTTATAAAAATGATACACGGCTTGATAAGAATGGCTTGTTTACGCCTCGTGAAATCTTAGAACTCATTCCAAAACCCATTTACATTCAATACCATTAAAGGACGCTAATAATTTTCAAATTATAGGGGCATATGGTTTTGATTTTTTAGCTAATGCAAGGTCAACTAAAGGGATTCATACGATCGAAGTTCAAGAAATTATATTGGCAATCGTTTAAGAAAATAGCTATTCATTTGATTCTTTCAACGCCAATCTTCCTGGTATTGAATATTCAAAACTTTAATGGGAGTTTTTAAAGAACTTGCAGGAACGCATTCTTAATTCAATTATTTTTTTAACATAAGTGCCCGCAATTTATGAATTGCAGAAGTTCTTGAATTCACATCCAGGCGCATGTATGCATTATTGATGTGGCGCTTCAAAGTATTTATAGAGATATATAATTCCTGGGTTATTTGTTGATTGGTTTTGCCAGAATAAATTAACTGAACTACTTCAAATTCACGATCAGATAGTGAACTTAAAAGATGCTTATTTATTTGAGAAAGCTCTAATATGGGTGCTTGATTATTTGCTTGGTTTGCAAAATTTGCGAGTGATATTTCTAAAGTTGTCAGAAGTGATTTTTCATGAAATGGTTTGACTAAATATCCAGATGGTTGAATTTGTTTTGCACGGTCCAATGATTGCTTATCAGAATAGGAGCTTAAAAATACAAAGGGAATTTTAATATTTTTAAAAATATAAGAACCTATATCAATCCCGTCTTGTTGACTTTCCAAATTAATATCAAGTAAAGCGATATCAGGCTTCGTTTCATTTAATAAACGCAAACCTTCATCATAATCATAAGCCATCCCAACAACTTCAAAATCGTTATTATTTAAATACATAGCCAGATTTTCTGCTATTAAGGGCTCGTCTTCTACGATTAATACTTTGACTTTGTAATTAATGGTTTCCATAGAAGATATTACTTTTTATTAATTAGAATTTGAACATTCGTACCGTGCTCATTTTCAATGATGAGTTTCGCTTTTAGCTTTTGAACAAATGCTCGAATCATTTTATAGCCAAATGATTTTATGGTAGAAACATCTATTCCAACAGGAATGCCAATACCATCATCAGAAACAGTTAAAATGAGTTGGTTTTGCCATTCTTTCAAAGATACAATGATGGATCCTTGTTTGGATTCAACAAAAGCATACTTTAAAGAATTGGTTACTAATTCATTTACAATCATTCCAATAGAAACGACGGTATCCATATGAAGGCGCAGAGGGGATATTTCAGTAATAATTTTAATATTTTCGGAATCCCGATGGTATGCAGTATATAAATGATCAATTAAATTTTGAATATAATTTGGCATATCAACCAAATTCATGCCTTCCCCTTCATATAAATTTTGATGGATAAAAGCCATGGATTGAACGCGATGTTTGCTTTCTCTTAACAAGTTGCTAATGTTTTTATCTGCGTGCGTTTGTGATTGTAAGTCCAATAAACTGGAGATTACCTGAAGATTATTTTTCACACGATGGTGTACTTCTTTATTAATAAATTCAAGATCTTTTGCTTGTTTTAGAATAATAGCATTTTTTTCCTTTTGATTTTTAAATAAATAAAATATTAGGGAAGCCAAAATTAATAAAACTAAAATACTAATCCAGAGCCATCTTTGTCTTTTTTGTTCACTTTGCAGGCTCTCTTTCTTGAACTCATTTTCATGAAGTAGCGCCAGACTTATAATTTTTTCTTTTTCGAGTTGTTCATGTTGGAACACTTTTTCTCTTGCATTCGCCTCGTTCAAGAGTATTTCTTGTTTTAAAGTTTGGTCTTTAAGCAGGTTTTCCCTTTTTAAACCTAGTTTTAATTGAATTTCTTGTTCAAGCTTTTCTTGTTTTAATTGATTTTGGATTTGTAAAATTGCAATCTCCCGATCTCTAATATTGAGTTCAGAATTTTGCCTGACATCTTCCGCTAATTCAATATTTTCTTTGCTATTATATGCAGTACCTATTTTATTAGTATGTTTTAAGAAAGAATATGCTTTCTCTATTTGCCCATTGGAAAAGTAAGCATCAGAAATATTAGATTTAATGTAATAATCTATATATGGAGTAAATCCTTTATTAGAAAATTCTTCCGCTTTATTATACCATATCATTGCAACAGAATCTCCTTCGGTGGTCATTTTATAATTTCCGATCAGTACATAGTGTCGCACTTTGTTAAATGGATTAGATGCAATTTTTATTAGAGAATCAAGGAGTTGAATATTTCTAACTGTTTTTTCCAAATCATTCTTTTTGAGAAAAACATTTGCTTCTTCTACAAGACTTTCAATTAATGCCGTAGGATTATTTAACTGTTTAGATAAATTTATAGATTGCATTACAAAATGTATTGCCGAGTCTAATTTTGCTTCTCCGATATAGAGCCTTGCTAATGCGAGGGCACAACTTTGCATGGCTTCTTTATTATTTAAATTAGACTGTAATTTTAAGGATCTCAAATAAAATTGTATAGCCCTATCGGATCTGTTTATTTTATCAAATATTTTTGCTAATTCCTCACTTGTTTTGGCTATCCATAGATCTTTATTCAGTCGTTTTGCTAAATCCATTGCACTCCTGTAGCTCACGGTTGATCTATAAAAATGGCCATTTTGAAATTCAATACTTCCAAGCAAACTATGAATTTCATATTGCAAATCAATTTTATCTTCTAGCGTTTTTTCCTTTAGAAGCAGATTCAATAATAGCCTGGCATCTTCATCCCGATTTACTTCCGTTAAAGCTTTTGCTCTATAATATTGACAAATTGTAAAATGATGTAATTTATTACAAGCAATATATTTGTTTGATAAGTCTTCTAAGCCAATACATGCAGAATCTGGATTTCGTTTTATATTCGTTTCAGCAAAAGAGATCAGTTCCTCTGTGCTAAAGTTTAAATACTTTGCCTGGCAAAATGCTTCTTCCAGCAAGATTACCAAACTTCCAATAAGTAGTAGTAAAACCTTATAGTATTTAAATTGGATCAATAATTTATAATTATGGATTCAAAGGTAGCCAGAAAGTACTATCTGAATATAACCCCTGCGGGTGATTTTTAGCTGGATTATATTCTAAGAGCTTCTTTTAACAGCAACTGATAATTTTGAAATAGCTTGGGTTTGTGCAACTAAATTAGGGTCCGACTAGAATTTTCAGATTTATGAATTTTCGTTCTGTAATGCAAACTAATAACAGGCGAAATACCGGGTTTTCTTTATAACTTGTAACTTTTAGCCTTATGTTGAATTTACCAGAGTTTGTTAAACAAAACCGTTTTAAGCATATATTCCTACTTATTCTAATCCTGTTAGGAATATCCACAGTTACACGATTGACATTGTTTGTGAGAAGTTGGGATCAGATAGATTGGTCCGTTTTAAATGTTTTAGAAATTTTCGGAATAGGTATGTTGTTTGACCTCGCAAATGCATTCTATTTTGTGATTCCTTTGTTCGTTTATATTTGGGTTTTACCACAACGAATGTATGCCTGGAAATGGCAGCATTTTATACTCTACGTTGGCTATTTTTTGAGTTCCTTTTTGCTGATTTTAAATGCAGTTTCAGAATGGTTTTTTTGGGACGAATTTAATTCTAGGTATAATTTTATTGCTGTTGATTATTTGATATACACGAATGAGGTTATTGAAAATATAAAACAATCTTATCCAATTGCTTGGATTTTAGCGGCGGTAGCTTTCTGCTCTTTGGTTTTAGTATATTTTGTTAAACGCACTATTAAGGATAGAGAAATCGTCGCTTTGAATTTCACGAAGCGAACTAAATGGTTTTTAGGATTCCTTGGGATCATTGTATTGAATTATTTTTTTATCGATAAGAAATGGCATACAATGAGTGGAAATGAATTTAATAATGAGTTGGCTGGAAATGGAATGTATGAGTTGTTTGCAGCATATCGCAACAATGAACTGGATTATGAAAAGTTCTATAAACTTATTGATAATACTACTGCCTTTACACAGCTGCATGAATTGTTAGCTACAACAGGCTCTGATTTCATTTCTAATGATTTGTATTCTGTGGAGCGAAAAATTACAAATAGTGGTCAGGAGCTAAAGAAAAATGTGGTATTAATTAGTGTAGAAAGTTTAAGTGCTGATTTTATGAATTCATTTGGAAATACAAAAGGGATTACCCCATTTTTGGATTCTTTGGCAAACGAAAGTTTGTTTTTTACAAACCTATATGCAACAGGAACCCGAACGGTTAGGGGTCTTGAAGCACTTTCATTAAGTGTTCCACCTTCTCCAGGTCAATCTATTGTGCGGAGACCTAATAATGAAAATTTGTTTTCTATTGGAAAAATATTTTCAGATAAAGCTTATGATTGTAAATATATTTATGGTGGGTATAGTTATTTTGATAATATGAATTATTATTTTTCTAATAATCATTATGAAGTTGTAGATAGAATGAAATTAAAGGACTCTGAAGTAGATTATGAAAATGTTTGGGGAGTAGCGGATGAAAATTTGTTTTCATTGTCTTTAAGAGAAATAGAAAAATCAGTAACCAATGGAAAGCTATTTTTTACACATATTATGACCACTTCAAACCATCGTCCATATACATATCCTGAAGGAAGAATTGATATTCCTTCACATACCGGACGGGACGGCGCTGTAAAATATACGGATTATAGTATCGCGAAATTTATACACGAAGCTTCCAGGACAAATTGGTTTTCAAATACCTTGTTTATAATTGTTGCAGATCATTGTGCTTCGAGTGCAGGTAAATCCGAACTGCCGATAGAAAAATACCATATTCCAATGTTGATCTATGCTCCAGGGTTTATTGCCCCCGAAAAGTGGATCGCCTGATGAGCCAAATTGATATTTGTCCTACTGTTTTGGGTTTATTAAATCTTAGTTATACGAGTAGTTTTTTTGGTTTTGATATTTTTAAAATGGATAGTTTACATGATCGGGCTTTTATCAGTACCTACCAAAAATTAGGGTACCTTAAAAATCATAAGTTGGTCATTTTGTCACCAAAACAAAAAGTCGAAACTTTTATTGTTACGGCTGATCATAAACAAATTAAAACAGAAGATGATAAAGTACTTGATCAAGAAGCCATAAGTTGGTATCAAAGTTCAAGTTTATTATTTAAAACAGGAAAATTAAAGAGCAGATAGAATTTTAGTTTTCAATCATTAAGCAGTGGTACTAGAAATTGGCATAGTTCGGATGATTTTTTAATCTAAAGGATCATATTCGAAATGGTCGAAATTATCATTCTATGTCGATTTGGTGAGCTTAGGCTTCAAATTTGTTTTACTGTTTTTAAAGTAGATTATGCCATTTCAAGCCAACCGAATTTAAAATAAATTAAGCTTAATTTTCAGATTTATGGAGCACCCAAATGAAAGCTTATAAAGAACCTAATCCAGATCCATCAGAAGCAAGTATTGTTTTCAAATATCAAAGGGAGTACGCACAATTATGGATCCTATAATTCTTAAATGGTTGGTTCACATATCCTTTAAAATGAACGTTTGTTGAATGATTTATGGATCGTTAAATAATATAGTTCTTTATTAAAAACAAAACTTTTAAGAGCTTGTTTCTAAAGTAGTCTTGAGTTTAGGTAGATTGGATTTCAAATTGGTATGAAATTTAGATCTAATTATGTATTAAATTTGTCTTTGGATGGAACCCTAATTTTTCGGATTTATTAAACCTAATTGTTTTGATAAAAAAGTGTTTTAGTCCACTATTGCCAAATTAAATATTTATTACATTAATATAAATTAGATAAAACCAAATTAAATTTTTAAATTGCAAAAATACTTAGGTTTTGTACATTTTATTCGGAGGGCTAATTACTTTCTTTAATATTTAGGGAAATGATTATGATATGTTAAAATTTGCCAACCTATCCATATTTTTTGCTAATTTTTCGCGGAATTTATTAAAAACTGATAACATGAAAAAAATAGTACTCTTAATTTTAGCTATTACCAATATTGCTTATTCTCAAACTGTTTTGTTAAAGCCTTTTGAAACCAAGGTTGCAAAAGCTACCGATGAACATCTAAAAAATTACAATTTATTACAATTGAATGTAAAATCTTTGATCAATCAAATAGATGCAATCAAGGGTAATGTAAAAGAATTTGTATTGCGCACTCCTGAAAAATCATGGAATTTGCAATTGTTTGAATATACCCTTGTTGCACCTGGGATGAAACGTGTAAAAGGAGATCCATTAAAGCCAACTCATTTACCTGAGCGAAAGGATTTTAGATCTTTTAATGGAACTATAAAAGGCACAAAATCTATGGTATCTATGTCGATTGCTGATGGTTTTTTTAAAATTATGATTGACGATGGTAAGGATCGTTATTTTATAGAGCCCTTGGATAATTTAAGTCTAACTTCAGATTTACCAGCGAGTCAACAATTTCTATTGTATAAATCTGCTGATGTAGTACCTACTCAAGGTATAAGTTGTGGAGCGGAAATGGTAAATAAGAGTCTGCATAATGAACATGAAAGAATTCAAAAAGAAATAAATTCACGCGCCCGCCCTTGCAAAAAATGTGTTGAAGTAAAAATTGCACTTGCTGCCGATTATTCCATGTTTTTAAAATACGGAAGTGTAGCTGCTGCAGAAAATCAAATGTTGTCAGTTTTAGGAGATGTTCAAACTGTTTTTGATAATGAATTTGAACACGAATATGTTTATGAAGTCACAGGATTATGGGTTTCGGACGATTTTGCAAGAGACCCATGGGCGATGACTCGGGACATTGCAACACAGTTGACGGAGTTCGCAAATATCGCTCCTACCATTTTTGCAACCTCCCAATACAATGTTGCTACTTTATGGACTTCTAAATTTACAACGGGAGTTATAGGGATTGCATATTTGGCTACTGTCTGTATGAATGATCGATATAATGTTTGCAGTGACTATCTACCAGCAGGTGGAAAACAAGCCGATTATTTAACATTGCAAGCCCATGAATTAGGTCATAACTGGAGTATGATCCACGACGCAGGAATTGCATCTACGATTATGGCACCAACAATTAATGGAAGTAGCATCTGGTCCACATTATCAACTAGTTATTTAAATAATTATGTTAACTTTCAACATCTGATTGAAAGTCAATGCCTACAGATTTGTGCCGGTTCTGACGCACCAGTTCCTGATTTTATTGCAGATGTTACCTATGGTTGCCAGCCCGTGACCGTAAAATTTAAAGATTTATCGCTAAACGCGTCTACCTGGAAATGGTCTTTCCCTGGCGGTACTCCGGCATCTTCTTCTATTCAAAATCCAATCGTAATTTATCGGACTCCCGGAATTTATGAAGTGAGTCTGGAAGCAGGGAATAGTCGTTGTGAAGTGTTGGCAACTAAAATTAGTTATATTGAAATTAATGATGTGCCTGTTGCAAGTTTTTCTTACGGAAATCAAGGCAGGGAGGTGTTTTTTATAGATCAGTCTTTACGCGCTGATGAATACTTCTGGAAATTTGGTGATGGAGAAACTAGTGAAGAGGCTAATCCATACCATGAATATGAAACCGATAGCACCTTTGAGGTTACCCTCACTGTTAAAAATGATTGTGGAGTTCACACCATTAAAAAGAAGATATCTATAGTTAGTATTCCTACAGCCGATTTTGATTCAGACACAATAGGTGGTTGTGCTCCGCGAATTATTAAGTTCTTTGATCAATCCACCAAAAATGTAAAAACCTGGCAGTGGGAATTTGTCTGGTGGGGTTCCAAGCGTTTCTACACAGAAGAATCCAATTGTTCGGTATGACAATCCTGGAGTTTATGATGTTAGATTAACGGTTTATGCTTCTCGATTTAATCATTCTATAACCAAGAAAGTATATATCACAATTGATAGTTTGCCAGATGCTGAATTTACAAATAGTGAAACGCAAGGTCAAGTTGATTTTACAAATCAATCCAGATATGCAAAATCACATTTTTGGAATTTTGGAGATAATACCACCAGTACTCAGGCAAATCCAAGTCACAAATATCTGGAAGGAAGATACGAGGTTTTATATATCGTTAGTAATGCCTGTGGTAATGACACTGCAAGAACTACAATTACCATTGGAACAAAACCAATTGCAGGCTTTCAAGTAAACGAAGCAAGAGGTTGCGTTCCCTATCAGGTTCAATTTCAAAATACATCTACCGCGTCTGCTGTTTTTTACAAATGGTATTTCCCAGGAGGATCACCGAGTACGAGCACAGACCAAAATCCAGTAATCACCTATAATGCAGTTGGAAAGTATAATGTAAGCCTGGTAGCTTATAATAATTTTTATACTGATTCAGTCGCTAAAACTGATTTTATCGAAGTTAAAACAACACCGACTTCACTGTTTTCTAATTCAATTAGTGGATTTAAATCAACCTTTGTGAATCAAGGTGTTGGTGGAACCAATTTCTTTTGGGACTTTGGTGATACGAAAGGAAGTTTTGAATTGAATCCAGTTCATGATTATAATGTAGAAGGTGAATTTGATGTTCGCCTGATCGTTCAAAATGAATGTGGTTTAGATACATTCGATAAACATATTGCAGTGTATTTGGTGCCTAAAGTAAATTATACCGCAGATACTATCAAAGGTTGTGCGCCATTGACAGTGAATTTTAAAGATAAATCTTCTATTGATGTTATTGAATGGGATTGGCTTTTTGAAAATGGAACGCCAACAACATCTAATGTTAAAAATCCAGTAGTCGTTTTTAATAAGAAAGGAAAATATACTGTGAAACTTACAGTTAAAAATACAAATGGTACCAATGCATTGACAAAGACTCAGTATATTCAAGTGTTGTCTCCTGTTTTATGTCCGGAGCATACAAAAACTAGTCGTTTTAATATTTCAGACTTACCTTTTGGCGGAGGTTTTAAAAACAGAGCAGATGACTTTGAATATGAACTACCAATAGTATTTCCGAATCCAGCAAAGGAATATATTTTAGTTGCTACGGATGCAAGCCAAATGAAACCAATTAATATAGATGTATTTGACCTTTCAGGAAAAAAATTGTCAAGTCATTTAAGTAAAGAACAACTGTTTAAAATCCAAACAGAACAACTTAAATCTGGAACCTATTATATTCGAATGAATGATGGAACAAATTCTAACATCAATAAATTTGTAATTTCAGAATAATGATCCTTTGGATAAATATAAAAAAAGGTGTTGTGAATAATTCGCAGCACCTTTTTTTTGTTGAAATTTAATTGTAAATTGCATCCCCACATTTTGTATGAATTCATCAATAACTAATTATTAGATACACACTTGAACATATTTAATTTAAAACAACAATAAGCAAACAGTATGTAAAATATTGTTTTTAAAATATATTAAAATAAACAAATTAGAACATGAAACAAATATTACTATTTTTAATCGCTTCTATTAACATAGCGATCTCACAAAGTATTGTACTTAAGCCATTTGAAACCAAAATGTCTAAGGGAACAGATGAGCATCTAAAAGAATTCAAAGTATTGCAATTAGACGTAAAGGTCCTGGCTGATAAAATTGATGGTATAAAAGGGAATGTAAAGGAATTTATTTTGCGTACTCCAGAAAAAACCTGGCAGCTTCAATTATTTGAGTATAATTTGTTATCACCAGATATGGTGCGAGCTACCTATGGTTTAAGCGATCTTAAAATATTAAATAAGCGAACAGATTTTAGAACCTTTAACGGTACCATAAAAGGCCAAAATTCTATGGTGTCAATGAGTATTGCGGATGGTTTTTTAGTATCATGATTGATGATCGCAAGGATCGTTATTTCATTGAGCCTTTAGATTTTGAAAGTTTGTCAAATGCTATGCCTTCCGAACAACAATATCTTATGTATAAAACATCCGATCTGATTCCTGCAAAAGGTATTTTATGTGGAGCTGATTTGGTAAATAGAGCGGTCAACGAAAATTTGGAAAAATTAAAAAAAGAATCACTTGCCAGAGCAAAACCATGTAAAATTTGTGCAGAAGTAAAAATATGTCTTGCAGCAGATTATCCAATGTATAGAAAGTATGGAGGCAGTGTTAATCAAACTGAAAATCAAATGTTGAACATATTAGCCGATGTGCAAACAGTTTATGATGATGAATTTGAAAATGAATACCAATATGTAGTAACAGGGACATTCATTCCAGAGGAACAAGCTAAAGATCCCTTTAATGGAATGAATGACATTAATGCAATGTTAAATCGTTTTCGAGATATTGCAGAAACCTCTATGTTTGCAAATTCGCAACATAATGTTGCTACTTTATGGACTTCTAAATTTGGCCCTACAGGTACTGTTGGTACTGCCTTTCAGGCATCCGTATGTTTAAATGACAGATATAATGTTTGCAGTGATTATTGGGGTCCGGGCGGAAGACAAGGTGATTATCTGACATTGCAAGCCCATATGTTAGGACATAACTGGAGCATGATTCATGATGCAGGTATTTCGCCGACAATAATGGCTCCCGGACTTCCAAATGGAAGTACAGCTTGGTCAGGCCTTGCTATCGCATCCTTAAATAGTTACGCACGGACAGAAAAATTGATTGAAAGTGGTTGTTTGCCAATTTGTCCAAACTCTTCAGCTCCAGTTCCCGATTTTTCAGCTGACATCACATACGGTTGTCAACCCGTGACAGTAAAATTTAAAGATTTGTCAATAAATACAACTAAATGGAAATGGAGTTTTCCAGGAGGTACACCAGATACATCGACACAAAAAAATCCAGTGATAGTGTACAAAACTGCTGGAACCTATAACGTTACTTTGGAAGCAGGCAGTAACCGATGTGAAGTAGAACTTACTAAGGTAGGATTTATTGAAATCAATGATGTTCCAGTTGCGGATTTTTCATATGGTTTGCAAGGACGAGAAATATTTTTTATCGACCAATCATTAAGAGCAGATGAATATTCCTGGAAATTTGGAGATGGTGAATTTAGTGAGGAGTCGAATCCTTTCCATGAATTTCCAACGGATTCTACATTTGAAGTTACACTTACTGTCAGAAATGATTGTGGTGTACATACAATTAAAAAATTGATAAATGTAGTAAGTGTTCCTACTGCAGAATTTGATTCCGATACGATCGGTGGTTGTGCTCCTGGAATTATTAAGTTTTTTGATCAATCCACCAGAAATGTTAAAAACTGGCAATGGGAATTTGTCGGTGGTGTGCCAAGTGTTTCAACGCAGAAAAATCCGGTTGTAAAGTATAATTTACCAGGTGTTTATGATGTAAGACTGACTGTTTATGGTTCAAGATTTAATCATTCTATTACCAAAAAGGCATATATAACAATTGATAGTTTACCTGTTGCCCAATTTGCAAATAGTATCGATGTAGGAAAAGTTGACTTCACAAATCAATCCCGATATGCTAAATCACATGTTTGGATTTTTGGTGATAACACTACAAGTACGGATCCAAATCCAAGTCATAATTATACAGAAGGAACTTATGAAGTTAAATATGTTGCGATTAATGGTTGTGGTACAGATACTGCGGTAACTACCTTAATAATCGGTGTAAAACCAACAGCTTCATTTAGCGTTGGAAATCCTAAAGGATGCGCACCTTATAAAGTGCAATTTCAAAATGCGTCTGTTGCAGCAACCAATTATCAATGGTATTTTCCAGGTGGGTCACCTTCTACAAGTACGGATCCAAATCCATTAATAAGTTATAACAATGCGGGAAAATTTAATGTCAGCCTGGTAGCATCTAATGTATTTTACAAAGATTCTATCGGAAAGCAGGATTTTATTGATGTGAATACGATACCAAATGCAGGATTTACAAATTCTATTGCTGGTTTTAAATCGACCTTCACGAATCAATCAACAGGCGGATTAAATTATTTATGGGATTTTGGTGATGGCAAACCAAGTTTTGAAAAAAATCCAATACATGATTATGGGGTTGAAGGTGAATTTAATGTTCGGTTAATTGTTCAAAACGAATGTGGATTAGACACCTTTAAAAAACAAGTCGCCGTATATTTAGTACCTAAAGTAAATTTTGTTGTAGATACAATTAAAGGTTGTGCACCTTTGACTGTGAATTTTAACGATAAGTCTTCGGTAGATGTTATTGAATGGGATTGGCTTTTTGAAAATGGTAATCCAACAACTTCAAAGCTTAAAAATCCAGTGGTTGTCTTTAATAAAAAGGGAAAATATACAGTAAAGTTAACCGTAAAGAATACGAATGGTACGAATGCATTAACGAAGACTCAGTATATACAAGTATTGTCTCCAGTTTTATGTCCGGAGCATACAAAAACAGGTCGTTTTAATATTTCAGACTTACCTTTTGGCGGAGGTTTAGAAAATAGATCAGATGACTTTGAATATGAACTCCCGATAATATTTCCGAATCCTGCAAAGGATTATATTTTAGTTTATACAAATGCGAGTCGTGAAAACCCAGTTTCAATAGATATGTTTGATCTTTCAGGTAGAAAAATGACAACGCACCAAAGTTTAGATCAAGTATACCGTATTCAAACAAATCATATTCAAGCTGGCACCTATTATCTTAAAATTAATAATGGAAAAAATGCGATCGTTACTAAATTTGTAATTGCAAATTAGCGATCAATAAATTATTTTTTAGACTACAAATTGCAAATTAAGAATGCTGATAAATTGAGTTTTGTCAGCATTCTTTTTTATATTAAAAAGTAAATTTTTATGCATTAAATATGGAATTAAAAATTCTAACAAAGAATTATTATTATTTATATTATTCTATGAGAGCATAGAATTCATGCAGTCAAAAAAGCGCTCATTAATTTTCTGAGAAGTGACTTTTTTTATACAAATCGTTTTTCAAGTCCACTACAATGGAAGAATTAATCTTAAAATTTCGGATGCATTTTAAGTAATCCTTATAAATGCATTAATTCTATTTTATAAGCGTTAGTTCGCCAGCCTTAATATTTTTGTCTTCATTGTGCAATTGATATTGAATGACATATGGATAAACACCAGGAGGCATTGATATTTCTTCAAATTTACCATTCCATCCGTTTTCTTTATTTTGAGATTCAAATAGTAGATTACCCCATCTATCAAAGATTTGTAAATTGTAATAATTTAATTGATCACAATTCATTATAGGTATAAACAGATCGTTGATATTGTCGCCATTTGGAGAAAATACATTGGGTACAAAAATATCTGTTTGGATTTGTGATACAGATAAATTTAAATTTGCAGGTACTACACAAGGTCCATTTGAAGTAATTGTAAATCGGGTAGGTACTGTGGCTTTTAATTTTACTTTGCTGCAGGGTGGATCCAGACATTCTACCAAGGTGCTTGGTGTCCATTGGTAATTTGTAGCCCCATTGGCAGTAAAACTTATCACTTTACAAGGATTTATTATGGTGTCTCCAGTGATCTGTATAATTTGTTTTGGAAGTACCCGAATCCATAAACTATCGATCCATTGTTTACAATCATCAGTAGCTTTTAAATAGATTCGGTCTTGACCAGCAATGCCCGGATAATAATTTGTATTCAGCGTATTTGGATTATCAAAACTACCATTTTGGGATTCCCAAATGAAGTTGGCTTGACCTGAAAATAATCCTGTTAATTTTATTTGTTCTCCTTCGCAAATAAGGGTGTCCATTCCAGCTTCCAGACTGCCTGGATTACCGGGTTTGATTGTCAGTTTAAGAAATAGGGTACTATCACATCCATTACGATTCCTGAGCGTTTGTATATAGTTGCCACTGGTATCGTACGCAATACCATTGATGACAATACTATCACAGCCATTTTGTGTTAAACTTTGCGCATTGCTTTTTAAAAGATTTACGGCTATGTTTATTACACTATCACATTGATGTACATCTTTTAAATATTGTTTATAGTTTCCAGTTTGTCTGTAAATTTGTCCGTTAATAATTGCAGAGTCACAAGCTGTAGTATTATAATTTATAAAACTACTATTCTGAATCGTTAAAATCAAATTTAGAATGCTATCACAAAGCAGACTGTTTTTAAGCCTTTGCTCATAGCTTCCAGTTTGTTTGTAGACCTGTCCATTTACGATTGCAGAATCACAACTGGTCATGGTAAAATTTGTTGAATCACTTTTGGTAATTATTACTTTGATATTAAGAATACTGTCGCAGTGATTCTTATTTTTAAGTGTTTGGATATAATTGCCGCTTTGGTTGTAGATTTTTCCATTTACATCAACAAAATCACAGGATTTATAATTTAAATTTATTGAATCACCAGACTGTTTAGTAAAATGGATAGTCACTATACTATCGCAAAGATTTGCATTTGAAAATGTTTGGGTATAGCTGCCTGTTTGTGTATATACTTTTCCATTTATACTTATGGAATCACAAGCAGAAATGTTGTAATTCGAACTACTGCTTTTTGGAATCAGAAGGTCAATGTTTAAGATACTATCACAATGATTTATAGTTTGGAGTAGTTGTGTATAGTTGCCCGATTGATCATATCGCTGACCATTAATGAGAATAGAATCACAAGAAGTTAAACTCAAATTTGCAACATTGCTTTTTCCAATGGTAAGATTTATATTTAGGGTACTGTCGCATCCATTAGTGCTTGTTAATAATTGAGTATAGGTTCCGCTTTGTAAGTATTTAGTGCCATTAATAAATGCTGAGTCGCAAGCAGTTAAAATATATGGAGCGGTATTACTGCTTGGTATGTTTATGTGAATTTTCACAGTACTATCGCAATCGTTTTGACCTTTTAATAGTTCAAAATAATCTCCACTTTGCTTATACGTTTTTCCATTTATTACGACCGAATCACAATCTGTATAACTTACATTTGTTAGTTGGCTAGATTGAATTTGGATATCTAAATTTAATATACTATCACAGCCTTTTGAACTCGTTAATTTTTGAGAATAGATTCCTGACTGATAGTAATATTGTCCGTTGACAAGGATTGAATCACAAGCCCTGGATACTAAATTTGTTATACTGCTCTTTGATATGTCCAAATCTATGTTTATAAGACTATTGCACTGCTGTGCATTGATTAATTTTTGTACATAATTACCACTTTGTGAATAGGTCAGTCCATTGATTTGGATTGAATCACATGCGTTCATTTTAAGATTTGACGAACTATTTTTTGCGATACTAAGCGTTGTAATGATGATACTATCACAACCAAATACATTTGTTAAGTTCTGTGTAAACGTAGTTGATTGGGTATAGGTTTGGCCATTGATGAGCACACTATCACAAGCTTGTACAAGTATATTGTGATTCATAGCTTGTGCATTAGCTTCCCGGATGGTATCACAAAATGTTTTTGTGCAAACCAGGTTTGAAGTGCCCAGTGCCACTTTAAGTTTTACATCCACACAATAATCTTCATTTACAGCATTGACTAGAATGCGTTCATCTACTTCTATGGTAGTTTTTAGACTATCATTTTTCTTATACCATTTATACTCATACGCATAGGTTTCGCCTACATCACAGGCTTTTAAAATACTTATATTGGGTGATAACACAACTTTATTGCCAACACATTGTGCACTCCAGGCGGCATTAAAATCAACATTAATGGCGGTAAGTTTTATAGAACTATCACATTTAAACAAACCATTACTTTTAGGAAAGGCTATAACTTCTTGGGCTAAACAAGGATTCCATCTACGGCCCAAAGCATCAATATAGGGTTTGTTATCACAGCTTATATAATAAACATCTGGAGGATCTACCTGTGGTATTACTGTAAATTGTACAACAGAATCATAAGGACAACAGGTATTGTCTATAAAATTTTGGCGATAAATGCCCGAGGTATTTATCAATTGGGAATGCCATTTATAGCCAGCAGGATTTGCTATTTCGTAACATAATGTTCTAGGTGTTCCGTTTTTATCTGCAAGAGATCGAACTTTAACGGTAGTGCAGGTGGGACCTTGTTGTGCGCATATAAATCCATTATTTGGATTGCCAAGGGTAGCCGTAACACATAATCTAAAATCACCTTGAGTTGGAAAATCTAAGGAAATTTCATGTTTCGAATCACCCACTTTATTACCATCTAAAGTCCATTCGTAATTCGCTTCCAAACAACCTCCCTGATCTACAAAAAATTTATAACCACAATATCCTTCACATACTGGTTCAATGATATCATTTACTTTATTATTAATATGACCTAAAAATAAATTTGGTGGACCTCCACCAGATGTACTTAATGTGAAATCGCAAATGTCGTCGTCGGAATCTATAGCAATATAATAAATTTTACATTTTACCAAATTCACAGCATAGGTTTTTGTTTGGCCTGGTTGAATAAATAAAGGCATGCACATAATTTCTTCACTACAATTACAATCACCCCATATTCCCCAACATAATCCAGTAAATCCATTATTAAAAGTACACCCTCCGACATTAAGTGTTATAGAAATAGATCCACCTTGGCTTAGAAAAGCCCACCATGTTCGATGGCCCCCACCTCCACCACCTGAACATGCGGGTCTACATGTTCCATTTGTCATGCTAGGAGTATTACAAGTATAGCCATTCATTTGATCTAAGGAGCAAAAAACATTTGCTTCTTCGCAAGTTTCTGAAGGTACTGGTATGCATTGCGCTACAATCCTTTCAAATTTTAAATTTCCAAAGGAAAGAAATAAGAGTAGCATAAATTTGATAAATTTCATACTAATATGCATATCTAATTCTTGAATAATGATCCTCGGTCACAGCTATTTCATTTTAATAAATTTAAAATAATAGTTACAATTATTTTGATCCATTATATTTAATACATATACGCCTAAATGTAAATTCCCTATCTCCAGATCTGTTGACCAATTTGAACCCTGTACCAAAGACGCACCTTGTAAATTATATAGGACCCATTTCTTTATATCGTTTGTGGGTCCAATTATATTTAAGTTATTCTGGATTATATTCGCTGTTAATTCAAAATGATGAGGGCCCTTTGTGATTTGATTATTCTTTACCAATCCAGCTTCGGTTTTTATTAGTAAGGCATCTTCATGCAACTCGATTCCTGGAGTTACTGCAAAATATTTTGACATACCATTTGTAATGATGCCACCATCATTCGTTTTTCTTATCATAAATCCGCCAAAATCTGTGTAATATGATTGATTTCCGGAGGTGCCCAATTCATTTCTAAAATCATAGGTTTTATTCCAAACCAGCTTACCATTCGGATCCATTTTTAGTATACATATATCTTGTCCTCGCTTATCATTTTTGTCACAATGCTGTATATACCCACCAATATAATAATAACCATCTGAGGCGATATACGCACTACAAAAGCGTTGCTTGCAGTAGATGCTATCATATATAAACTCCTTCAAAATATTTCCTTCAAAATCACAAATCATAAAAACACCCTGAACACCAGATCCTCCCACGATATACATTTTAGCATCCTCTATTAGAATTTCTCTTGCTGACCCTGTTACAGTGTATGGAGTTACGATCCATTTGATTTGTCCACTTGTGTCTATTCGGTAAAACTGAAAACTTGCTTTTTCAGTTGTGTTTGAACTGCATATAAATTCATTATTATCAATTTCTACTATCGATCGAATCCCTCTGCCTAAATTAAATGATTTTTTATATAAAAACTCTGAATATGCATCAAAATAATAAAAATCATATTGAACTATGTTATCTGTTAAGATCACTAAAAATCTTCCATCTTTAAGTTTTAGTACGTTTTTGATTGCATTTTGATTTGCTTCTTGCGAATTTAAATTTAAAGTCTTAAAACTCCTGATTTGTCCCGTATCGTCAATTCTAAACAGTATCAAAACCTGTTGATTTGATATGGTATCAATAGCTTCGTCCACTATTAAAAACTGCGTTTCATCGATTGCAATAGCTGTATTTCCTATAGGTTCTTCGAGATAGCTTTGATGAAACGGCAATCGTTTGTGATTCAATTTAAATTTTTCAATTACATTGTACACAGTCTTAGTAAGTATGTTAGCACAATAATCAAAGATTTGAAAAACCGGAGCATTAAAAACGGTATCATTTATGAGACCTCTGTTTATACGACTGCCAATAGTAATAATTTCATTCGCATTTTTTTTTGGATGGATAAATTCTATATGATCTTGAAATACGGTGTCATTTGAAATATATTCAAATGAACATTGTGTTCTTGCTAGGATGGTGAAGCAAGAAAAAATCAAAATAAAATCTAGTCTTTTCGTTTTCAATTTATTTCAGATAATTTACATTTATTTTTGCATTAGGTTTTAAAAAAATTCAAAGTAAAGCAAGTGTATTTGGTCTTTTCCATTTTATGTCTTAGAGATTTTTTTGACTTACATACTTTATTCTAGCTTTACTCTGAACTTTCATTAGCTAAGTTAATATAAACTATTAAAATTTATACAATTTTACAAGCGATTTTTCTGTAGAGTGCTGAAATTTTATAAAGTACAGTCCTGATGTTATATGATCTGGCCAATTTAAATACAAATTGGAAGGATCGCCAAAGATCCATCTGCCTTTAAAAACTTCTTTACCTTGAATATTATAAATTACAATATTTTGTTCAATATTAAAATGCTCTACAGCCTTTAAGTTATCCCTTTGTTCTGTTTTGTTGCCAGCCCAAAAGCAGGTAGTACCAGGCCAACCAGAGGTTTGATTCATGGTTTGTGGGTTTTCAGTGCAATAGGTATAATTTGTACAATGGCGGTAAGCACTACAATATACACTAACGATTGGATCAGGATCATCAATTATTGTATAAACGCCACCATCGGGGCTTGGGGTCCATATATAGCCTCGCTGGTAACCTGCTGGAATGCAGCATCCAAAAGCAGTTGCAACGATGTATATCGGTCTATCAATATAGGCTTTAATACAAATGATATTTGTATCCAGTGATCTTGTAACACAAGAATAGTTTCCACAAGATCTTATGGAATCATACTGAACATAATAGGTAAAAAAATTACAACTACTTGGATGCACTCTGATAGCCCATTTCCATCCACAGGAAATGTAATAGCCATTATTACCATTCCATATGGACATACAACCAGAAACAGGAGAGCCTCTATTAAAATCACAAGTATCAGGTTCTATATAGGTAATTTCCACTTTTGGATCTGGAATAGAAGTGATACGATTTGGGTCAGGATCACACTTTGTAGCTCCTAAACATCGCACATAGAGCACTTTGGTAACATAACAATATGCTCCGCTGCAAAAACGGACATTCATCGTGATGTTGTAATAGCCATCAAAACAAAATGAGTAGGTAAGTGGATTGGCAGTCATTGGACCTGGATCACAAGCTAAACCATAAGTTCCGGTACTTCCAATTACCCAATCAATAGAACATACACTCGGGCTGCCAGGAAAAGTATTTGGTGTAAATGTATATACGCAAGTATTGGAATCTCCAACCATAGTAAAATCATATTGTGCTGAACAAGCGGATTGTCCATACATAGATTGTGTAAAAATTATAAGTACGAAAAATGTAATGAGTTTCATATAGAATGATTTAAGATTAAAAAAATGAAGCTGGTCTTATTTCATCGTTTTATTTAAATGCATTCCCGTGTCCATAGGCAAAATAATTTAAAAATGTTTAAATTTTACGCAATACAATACCTGTCTTATAGCAAACACTATAAAATCAATCGAATAAATTAATTCTCAATAAAATTTTCAAACAAATAAATACCTTTTAAAAAGGTAATATCTACAAACAAAATAGTTTGATGTACACACGAGTTCAGGGATTGTTCTTAAAGACTCGTTTGAAATAAATGAAGTAAAAATAACTTAATTTGTAAACAACACTACTTCATCGCAAAGGTGAAAAAAAAAAAAACATATATTCCTAATTTTTTGATAAGTATTTTTATATATTTATTTTTATTATGTGTAAACTGTTGTTATATATTCGCTTGCTTAAATATAAAAAAATTTCCATTTTCAATCAAAATCAGATGCATTTTAGATTCAGTAAAATAAAACTGGAGTTCTCAAAAATTTGAAATACTAAAATGCTGGATTTAGCATTTTCTGAATTTATCTTACTGCTGTTACATCACCCTTTTTTGTAATTACACTTCCATCTTGAAGTGTTATTTGGGCATGCCACACATAAACACCTGGCATTACATTCTGTCCATTAAATTTTCCATCCCAACCCATATGAAGATCATTTGGGAGAATACCATGTTTTTGCCAAATCAAATCGCCCCAACGGTCATAGACAGATAGAGTTGTTATTGATGAAATTGTATAACCATTATCAAATATCGTAAACCAACCATTGGGTCCACCAGGCCGGATAACGTTGGGATAGTAAATTCCCACGTCCTTTTTAATGGTCAGAAACAAAACATGAATAGAATCACATCCAGTGCTTGAAATAAAATGCTCCTGATAAATACCAGATATCGGATATGTTTGATGATTGACAAACCAGGTGTAAGCACTGTCAGTAACTACAGTATCTGCTTTTTCAAAATCGTGATTCACAATAAGATTCAATTTGATAATGGAATCACAGCCCTGAATAGTTTTTAATGGATGTGTGTATTCACCGGATTGTTTTAATAAAGTTTTATTTACCTGCCATAGAAATTCTTTACAGACTTCTTCTTGCTCAACTAACTCATAACTTTTAAAAATATTCAAATCGAGTGTGTAAATTGAATCGCAACCAAAACTATTGGTATACTTTTTTAGATATATTCCGGATTGATTGTATGATTGGCCATTCAGATTCCAGGTGAAAGAATCACAACTTGATATAGAGTTATTATAAAACTCAGATCTGATATTCAGACTTAGATTAATTACAGAATCACATCCTGCAACATTTTGAACTTTAAATGTATAATTCCCATTTGCTTTTAAAGTTTTGCCAAGAAAATTCAAACTATCGCATACAGATAATGCCAAATCTGCTTTAGATGATTTATTAATAGTAAGGTTTAGATTGATGACACTATCACAGCCAAGATTATTTACTGTTTGATATGGATAGCTACCACTTTTATCGTAGGTATTTCCATTCCAGGTAAATGTATCACAGGTCGTTTGATTGATATTCAATTGATCAGACTTATTAATGATCAGCTTAAGCGTAGCGATGCTATCGCATCCTGAAACATTCAATGTTTGATATTGATAACTGCCACTTTGTGTATATGTATTGCCATTCCAAGTATAACTTTCACAACTCGTATTATCTATAACTGAGTTGCTTGATTTGTTAATTGTGAGTTGCAGTGTAGCTGTGCTATCGCATCCAGAATTGTTCAGTGTTTTTTGTTGATAAATACCACTTTGGTTATATGTAACTCCATTCCAAGTGTAATTGTCACAAGTCGTCAGTGATGTAGTTGAATTATTTGATTTGTTTATTTTGAGTTGCAATGTGGTAATGCTATCGCAGCCCTGTTGATTTATTGTTTTATATTGGTAAGTACCACTTTGTATATATGTATTGCCATTCCAGGTATAACTATCGCAGGCAGCATCTACTAAATTTACGTTAATGATTGAATTGATAGTTAAATCTAAAGAAACAGCACTATCGCATCCAAATCTATTTACAGTATCAAATTTATAAGTACCGCTTTGTGCATATATTTGTCCATTCCATTCATAACTATTACAAGCATTATGATTAATCGCTTGACTATCGGATTTGTTGATTACAAGTTCCAATGTTGTTATACTATCACAGCCAAGATTATTTACTGTTTGAAATGGATAGCTCCCACTTTTGTCATAGGTATTTCCATTCCAAGAAAAACTATCACAAGCTGTATGTTGTAAGTTTATATTATCTGGCTTATTAATGACAAGATCCAGAGTGGCAATACTATCGCAACCAAATTGGTTTATAGTGTCAAAGATAAAGCTTCCACTTTGTGTATAGGTAGTGCCATTCCATGAATATCCATCACAAGCGATTATTGATTGTGTTGTATGAACTGAATCAACAAGAGTTAATTCCAAAATAAATATCAAACTATCACATCCCTTTACCGCACTCAGTTTATGATAGTACATACCAGCATTATTTAGAAGGGTATCATAGAAATTGTATGTATCACCATTACATATGCTTGCTTTTAATTTTTCGATCTTTGGCAATTCGAGTGTACGAAATATATTGTCAGTATAATCGCATTCTGCAATAGAAAAATCAGTAGGATCAAACTGCCCTGATCCATTCCTGGTAGTATTGATCACCATAAAAAGATCTGCAAGATTGGACACTGAAAATTTAAACTCTAGATTCAGCAAGCTATCTCCACCAAATAATTTTTTAAAAGTATAATATGTACCAATTAATATCCCTCCTGTTGAAGGATCTCCATTGTAAAAAGAAACGGGTAGACTGGAATCTGCAATAAATGATGCATCTTGGCGATTGTGAATGTCAAATATTACTGTGTATTCTTCTTTTATTGGATCATAATTAATGCATTTGATTTTTCCAGTTAGGCTTGCCGCTTTTCTTAGATACATGCCGTCCTCTAAAAGTGATTCCTGCACATAAAAATTATTATACTTTCCATTTTTATAAGTGGCATTGTTTTTTTGTACGCGCGGTACGGTGAGGTCGTCATTTATATTAAGCACATGATAGTTGTATTGATTCCAGATACCACGAGCGGGAGCCCAACCAGGAAGACTGTCTGGAGGACCAAAGATAGTTAGCTTACCATTTGATTCGTTAAGACTTGAGAGGCAAGGTACACAAATTATTGCATGATTTGCACTATCAAAACTTCCTACTATTGGATATTCACTCCAAGTATGCGAATAACAATCTACTTGTCCAATCAACTTTGGCATTACACCAGAACCATCAATAATTTTAAGTGAAGTCATATCACGAATCACAATTTCTTGTTTACCATCGTTGTTAAAGTCAAACATGGTTAGACCAGTTGAACCGGACGAATCAGTTGTAGTAAAAACCCAATCCTGTTGTAAAAATCCAGTTCCATTATAGGTGTAGGCATATAATTTGTTTTCTCTATTAATTAGAATAGAGGGTTTGCCTATACCTCTAATGTCGCCAATTAATGGAATTCCTACCCCAGCATCTGAACCTATTGGGTTCACTTTAGTAAGTAGTTTTGGCAAACCATTATAAAGTGTATATACGTAAATTAATACACTTCCACCTACTCCAGGAGTTGTTACAATAATATCCAGTTGACCATCCAAATTAATGTCTGCTACTGTGGTAGTTCCATCCTTGTATTCACTATTTACTTTAATGTTTATTGGGATCATGCTGTTTCCAATTAATCCGTTAGGGTTTAAAATATTGACCTTATAAACGGAGTATCCAGCTGCTAATTCCAAATCAAATGTATCCGTATCAAGTTGTGAAGCAATAGTACTAGGACCATAGAATAATCCAGACGAAATATCACAGCCTATACCATTATGACCTCCATCTGCCAATTTTACTCCTGTTTGAGCATTAAATATTTTATTACTCACATAGATCTCTGGAACACCATCCTGATTAAAATCTGCTATTGCCGGTATACCAATAATATCAGTTATTTTATTATTGTAATCCCTATCAACTCTTTGATCCGAAATCCATCGGATAATACCATTTGTATTGTAACAAATTATTCGGCTTTGAATATTAGAAGGATTTGTGAAAAAATTTGCCGCAATAACGAAAATTTCAAGTACTCCATCTTTGTCCACATCCGCCACACAAAAGCTATTCCAATAAGGATATAAAATGTAAGTTTTAATTTTAGTTTTTACCAATCCGGTTTTAGCATTTATTATCAGTAAATTTTCACGGTTTGTGTCTTGTACAATTAATTCTGGTATACAATCCCCATCCATATCCGCCAACAATGGAGTTTGTGTATCAGGAATAATCTCTTTACATTCCAATTTTTTTTCTAAAATTAAGTTTAACTTGGGAAGCTTTTCAGAAATATAGCACAAACTTGAATCCCTATTTATGCATGACTTTGATTGAGCATTACATAAATGAACACCCATTATAATCAGGAGAATATTAAATAATCTTGTCAATTGATTTTGTTATTAACATTTATTAGAAACCATACCTTTAAGCAAAGTTAATAAATCATTCTTAATTAATTAAAAAAGCTTGTGAGAATGTATTATTATCTCACAAGCTTTTTATATTGGATTACAATTTAATAAATTTTAAATAGGTAAATTTAT
This sequence comes from Saprospiraceae bacterium, assembly GCA_016717265.1. Taxonomy (NCBI): domain Bacteria; kingdom Pseudomonadati; phylum Bacteroidota; class Saprospiria; order Saprospirales; family Saprospiraceae; species Saprospiraceae bacterium. The sequence continues at coordinate 12,288 of JADKFX010000002.1, read as the reverse complement.
TGTAACTATTTTTATATCTTATAAAGTATAATCCGGATGAAATATTTAAAGTAAACTTATATTCCTGATCATTAAAATTTCCACGATGAACTATAAAACCAGACGAATTTAATACTTCAAAATCGGTAGCCTCCAATGTTGATCTTAGTATAATCTCGTTCTTAATTATAGGATTTGGAATAACAATAAGATCGCCTCCGCCAATTGATTTTGAATAATGGGAATTTTTGAATCGATACTCAAGATTATCGCAATCAGGAAAAGGTACATTGATAGTTTTAAAACAATAAGGTGTTGAACAGTTACAAACTGATGTGGTACATATTTTGACTACTAAAAAAATACTTTCATCAAAGGGACCTATTATATAACTACTTATGAGGCCATATGAGTATGTACTGCCATCAGATGCTCTCAGCGCTTCATAACAAAAAATAAAATTTAATCCATTTTATTTTGAATGCATCTAAAGACAATACAATACCTGTCTTATAGCACACACTATAAAATCAATCGAATAAATTAATTCTCAATAAAATTTTCAAACAAATAAATACCTTTTAAAAAGGTAATATCTACAAACAAAATAGTTTGATGTACACACGAGTTCAGGGATTGTTCTTAAAGACTCGTTTGAAATAAATGAAGTAAAAATAACTGAATTTGAAAACAACACTACTTCATCGCAAAGGTGAAAAAAAACATATTTTCCTAATTTTTTGACAAGTATTTTTATATATTTATTTTTATTATGTGTAAATTGTTGTTATGTAAAAATTTAAATTTGGTTTAAAAATATGCATTTTTTTAAATTTCATTTTATATGAAATTATTTTATAGATCTTAAAATTTCGGATGCATTTTAAGTAATAGCTTATTATTAAAAGAAATTAAAAAAATTTTATAAATTTTTTTAGGCTATATTATAAACATGCTCCTCAAATTTATTAACCTAACTTAAAGGATATCTTGTAAGCCTGTTTTTGTAAATCCTTAAAATGAGACCTTGCGAAAGCTTATGTTAAAGCAGGACCGAATGTTTCCTGTACTGTACCAACAATTTGTTTAATTGCCTGTTCTTCAGATTTATGACAAATCAATAATACATCTTCGGTATTAATAATGATTAAGTCCTCCACACCATGTAAAGCAATTAATTTTTGTTGTTCATCGTGAATCATACAAGATTTGGTTTGGCTTAAGAGAAGCGTTGTATTAGTACTTGCATTTTCATTCAAATCATGTGGTAAAAGTTCATATAATGATCCCCAGGTTCCTAAATCACTCCATCCAAAATCTACAGTTTTCACGACAACAGATTTGGATTTTTCCATTACAGCGATGTCAATGGAATCTGATTTGCAATTTTGATAAATGGAAATAATATCAGAAGGATTCGTATAGGAATTAAATGCTTTAAATAAATCTGGAGCATAGATTTCAAGGGAATGTAATATGGTATTAGTATTCCATAGAAACATACCAGAGTTCCAAACATAATTTCCACTTCTTAAATAAGATAATGCAGTGTTATGATCTGGTTTCTCAACAAATTTATGTACCTGATAAATATCTTCGGCAAGGACTTGGCTTGAATCAAAATTAATATAGCCGTAACCTGTATCAGGTCTGGAGGCTTGAATTCCAAAAGTCAATAAGTTTTCTGGATTCTTTGAAATAAAATCAAAACTATCACTAACATCTTTTACAAACATGGACTCATTTAAAATTAAATGATCGGAAGGTGCAATAAATAATATTGAGTTTGGATCTCTTCTGGAAATTTCAAGTGCAGCAAATAGAATACAGGGTGCAGTATTTTTCCGCTGGGGCTCTAATAAGATGTTGTTTGTTTGAAGTAAAGGTAATTGCTCTTTAATTAAATCTTGATAATCCGCATGACTTACTACCCAAATATTTTCTGGATGTATAATTTTAATCAATCGCTCATAGGTCAATTGAATTAAAGTTTTACCAGTTCCTAAGATATCTAAAAATTGTTTCGGTTTTTGATTTCTACTGAGCGGCCAGAATCTACTTCCAACTCCACCTGCCATAATAATTGCATGATAATTAGGATGCTTATTTTCCATCTAAATTTTAATTAAAAACTAAAAAAGAATTGTTGATTATACTTCCATTAATTGATCCATGCCAGATTTCAAAGCATTTACAATTTCAGCAATTTCAAGTTTTTTTAATGTGCCAACAGATATTCGATACCATTCAGAATCTTCCGATGCACCGAAAGCCTTAAAAGGAACAATTCCTACTTTACAAGCATTCAATATATAATCAGTTACCTGAATTTGATTTTGTAAAATTCTGCCTTCCGCTGTTTTTTTATTTTTCCAGGGACATTTAACAGTTAAATAAATAGCAGCTTGTGGATGGATGATATCAATTGGATATCCAAGGTGTTTGAGATTTAAGATCCCCTCATATAAACCTGTTAATCGGGTATGAATTTCTGGTTTGAACCAATCCAAATAGGTTTGTACCTCTTGTTGATCTTTTATAAACCAGGCAGTAGCCATTTGTTCTGCTTTAGGAGCCCAGGCTCCAATATGAGACAGAATTGCCCGCATCTGATCCATTATTTTTCGAGGTCCAAATGACCATCCGACCCGAATACCGGTAGCTGCATATACTTTTGAAAGTCCATCGACATAAATTACATAATCTCTTAATTCAGGAATTAAACTAACAGGATCGAAATGTTTTGTATCACCAAAACTTAATTCCCAATAAATTTGATCATACATGATATACAGTGGCTTTTGAATGCCTTTTCTTCGGATGTTTTCTGTCAATACAAGCTTGCAGATATCCCGAAGTGTGTCTTCTGTAAACACAGTACCTGTCGGATTTTGTGGGGAGCATAAAGCGATGAGTGTAGCTTTTTGTATATGAGGTTCAAAATCGGCAGCAGTTGGCATAAAATTTTGATCGGCATTCACTTCAAGCGCAATCCCATTCGCTTCGCATAAATGACAATAATGATTATTGTTCCAGGATGGAACTGGATATAATACAGTATCACCCCGATCTAGAAGTGTTTTGTAAATAGCATATATTAAAGGCCTTGCACCACCAGAAATTAGGATTTCATCAGCACTATAGTGAAGCCCAAGTTTTTCATTTATTTGCGTTGAAAGTACCTGTCTTAAATCTACCATTCCATTGGCAGCAGGATAATTGGTATGCCCTTCTTGATATGCTTTAATGATAAATTTTTCCAATCCTTTTGGTATTGGAAAAATGCTTGGATTAAAGTCGCCAATTGTCAAGTTGAAAATATGTTCTCCAGCTTGAATCTTGTGATTCACTTCGGCAGCCAGTTTAATGATTTCCGATGGGATCAAGGTTTCGGCCATATGAGAAGAAATTCTGAAGGCTGAGGGGGTAGTTTCATTCAGCGGCATAGGCCTGTGGGTTTTTACTGTTGCTGCAAATTATTAAAAAATAGAGATATCACTTGAATTTTTTTTAATCTTGCGGTTTATTTGATCGAGAAGCTATGGAGAATATTAAGAACATTAGAAATATTCAATATCTAAATGGCCCTATGAGCCGGTTTGCAGAATTGCGTTTTGTTTGGGATGTATTTTGGGATTTGTTTTTAGGAATCCGGAAATTATATTTTACCGGACCTTGCGTAACTATATTTGGTTCGGCTCGTTTTCAGGAAGATCATCGTTATTATAAAATTGCAGAAACTATTGGGGCAGAAGTAGCTAGTTTGGGTTTTACCATTATGACCGGGGGTGGACCAGGAATTATGGAAGCAGCAAATAAAGGTGCAAAATCAGTAGGTGGAAGAAGTGTCGGTTGCAACATCACCTTGCCGAATGAGCAACAACCCAATAAATATCTTGATTATTGGGTAAACATGAAGTATTTTTTTAACCGAAAAACACTCCTGATTAAATATTCTTATGCTTTTATAGTCTTGCCAGGTGGATTTGGTACTATGGATGAATTTTTTGAATCTATGACTTTAATTCAAACCGGTAAGTTGGTTCATTTTCCAGTCGTTATTTATGGCACAGAATATCATAAAGAGCTCTTAGAATTTCTTGATAAAATGGAGCTGGAAAAAACAATTTCACCAATTGATCGGAGTTTGTTTTTAGTTTCAGATGATATTCCCCAAATCTTAGAACATATTAAAAATAATTATAATATAAAGAGGGTATTGCAGCCATTTAATATAGCCCAACCGATCACATGGCTTTTTGAAAAAGACAGCTAATTTTAATATTATATATGTTAATTTCATTTCAACTAAAGTGATACAGATACTAATTATATGAAATTTTCATTATAGGAAAGTAATATTGTATTTAATCAATTCACAGTTCCATTGTTAGGTATTTTATATCGATTTTTTAAGAATTCAGTTTCTGATTGGAATAATATGGTGTTTTCTAATCGAAATCGCGCATATGGTGCTTATCAACTTAGGCTATTTTATAATAGGAATATGACCATTGGATTAATATTGTCCTTAATTATATTTCTTGCTTGTTTGATTATTCCTTCAATCCATTGGAATTTTACAAAGGAATCTGAAATGATTACGGAAGTCTTTTTAGAAAATCCTCCGGATATCGTGTTGCCAAAATTGAACACCAAAATGAGTTCAAAGCAAGTCCCAGAGAGCCCTAAAAAAAATCCTGAAAAGAAGCCACCAGAATTGAAAAAAAGTGAAATAAAAAAAGTAGTTAAAGAAGAGATCCCAATAAATGAAATAAATACAACGAATAAGGATTTAGATTCAATACAACAGAAGGATCTTAACAAAGTAAATAATAATGCGCAAATTGCAAATGAATCAGAGGTGACCTTCGATTTTGTAGATGTAATGCCTCAATATCCTGGAGGTTCATCTAATTTATCCAGATTTATTTCTTCAAAACTAGTCTATCCAAATACCGCATTTCAGAACAAAGTTGAAGGGGTAGTTGTAGTAGGCTTTGTAATAGACAAGGAAGGAAATGTTAGAAATCCAAAAATCTTAAAATCACTCTATCCATCTTGTGATGAAGAAGCACTTCGGGTAATAAGACTCATTCCAATTTGGATTCCCGCTAAAAATAATAACCGGAATGTTAGTTTTAATTTTAAAATGCCGATTGAATTTAAATTAAATCGTTAAAGTGTTATGGTATTTTTATTAAAGCAATTCAGTGTGTGAGAATTTCGGAGGAAAAATATCAGCAGCTTAAACGAGAATTAAATCTGCCATCAGATTTGCAATCCATATTTATTGAAGAAATTAAACAGGAGCTTATTTTTAAAAGAGATGATTTGATAAATCCAATAGTCTGTGGAAATAAATGGCGAAAATTAAGCAACCATTTGAATTTTTTTCAGAGTTCAGATAAGCAAGAATTGATTAGTATGGGAGGTGCTTTTTCAAATCATCTGCATGCTTTAGCCTATGTTTGTTTTAAGTTAGAAATTCCTTGTACTTGCTTGATTTATGGATGGAACAATGATTTTGAAACACCCACTTTAAAGGATTGTCGAAACTGGAATGCTACATTAATTCCAATAAGTAGGGTAGAAGCGCAACAACTGAGATTGGATCCAAAGATTTTTCTAGAGGATAGATTTTCAAATGCATTATGGATTCCAGAAGGTGGAGGTGGGGAGATTGGTGTTCAGGGGATCGCAAATCTTGTATCAGAATTTCCAGTTGAATTTGACCGGCAGGAGAATTTAATAGTATGTGCTTGTGGCACAGGTACTACAATTAAAGGCTTGCTTACGTTTTCTGAAAATGTACACATTTTAAGTATGCAAGTAGTTAGAATGGCTCAGTATCCATGGATTCAGGATTCGAGAGTTAAAATGATAGATGCTAAGCTGAATCTGTCTTTCGGCAAAAAAGATGAATCTATATTGAAGTTTATGGATTTATTTTTTTTGAACTATGGTATAAGATTGGATCCTGTTTATACAGCACCTTTATTAGTTTCTTTTTTTGAGCAAATAGATAAATATAAATACAAGAAAATTTATGTTTTGCATACAGGTGGATTGCAAGGGAGTAGAGCGTCTATAAAGTAATTTCTTATATAATTCGCGGGAACGCTACTTTCTCTTTGGAATCTCTTATTTTCGCAATTATTATGGATTCTAATAGTAGCCAGAAACTAGGGGTTTATTCACTTAGTATGATCGTTATTGGTTTAGTGATCGGACTTGGTATTTTTAGGGCTGCCTCCGTTTCAGCGAATGCTGCAATTACACCCAGTGTTTACTTCGCAGCATGGATATTTGGTGGTTTGGTTGCATTGTGTGGTGCCCTGACCTATGCTGAGATTGGCTCAAGATTTCCGGTTACAGGTGGATACTATAAGATTTTTTCAGTTGCTTATCATCCTTCTATTGCCTTTGCAATTAATGGAATTATTCTGGTCTCAAATGCTGCCTCCCTGGGTGGTGTTGCATTAATTGGGAGTGATTATTTGGCAGAGGTTTTATTTGTAACCCCTCCTACGGATCTATTAAAATCAATGATCGCAATTTTTGCTATTCTGGCATTTTATGGTGTCAATCTTTTAGGACTTCGATTAAGTGCGAATACTTTAAACGTATTGATGATTATTAAAATAGCCATGATTCTATTAATCATCTCAGCATTATTTTTTCCCAAAATTCATGTAAGCTCAAATCAAAATTATATGGATTGGATGCAAATTTCTTGGTCTGATTTGATAAGCTCTTTTGGTGCTACCCTGGTTGCTGTTTCTTTTACATATGGTGGATATCAACAAACTATTAATTTTGGTGATGAAATTAAGTCGCCCAGAAAAACGATTCCAAAAAGTATTTATGGTGGAATATTATTAGTGATTGTTTTATATCTTTTAGTTAATTTAAGTTATTATAAAATCATTGGTTTCGAAGAGTTGAAAACAGCAAAAGGGATTGCATCCATTGTAGCATCCAAACTTTTTGGTCCAATAGGAAGAAATTTATTTGCAATTTTATTATTTCTTGCAGTTTTAGCATATGTAAATGTTTCGTTACTCAGTAATCCAAGAGTTATGTATGCTATGAGTCTGGATGGGATATTACCAAAATCATTTAACAAAAAGTCTGGCAATAAGGAAGTGTTGACAGTGAGCTTGACTGTATTTACTTTAATTTGCGTTCTGGTTGTTTTTTTTGCATCAACATTTGATCGTATTCTGGGTTTCGTTATGATTTTGGATTCCTTAGGAATGGCTACATCTGCTGCGACAATCTTTTACCTTAGAAGGAAAACAAAAGATTTAAATTTGAAGGAAATTTACCAAATTAAGTTCTTTCCTTGGGTGCCAATATTTTTTATTTGTGCTTATACTTTTGTTGGTATTTCTAGTTTTTATTTGAATCCTCAATTTGGATTCACAGCGATCCTTGTTTTTATAGCGCTGATTATTGCGTATTTTTTGATTCAAAAATTAAAGCGTAATTCTATTTAATATAATTTCTAAAATAATTGAGAGTATCGTGGATTTATCATATATACTTAATGAACTAGGAGAACATCGCGAACAGTATTTTAATGCGATAGCTCCTCCAATAATTCAAACTAGCAATTTTAAGTTTGATACGGTGGATCAAATGCGCCAACGATTTAAAGATGAATATGGCGGATATATTTATTCAAGGGGTTTAAATCCTACGGTAGATATTTTACGAGAGAAACTTGCTGCTTTAGATGGAGCTGAAGATGCTTTAGTATTTAATAGTGGTGCTTCCGCAATTTTTTCGTCCGTAGTTCCCTTTGTTTCTAAAGGAGATCATATTATTTCAGTTCGGGATCCTTACACCTGGGCACAAAAATTGTTTAATGAGTTCTTACCACGATTTGGGGTAGAAACAACGTATGTAGATGGTACAAATACTAGTAATTTTGAAAATGCAATTCAAGAAAATACAAAAATTATTTATTTGGAATCTCCTAATAGTTGGGATTTTTCTATCCAACATTTAGCTGCTATTGCCACACTTGCAAAACAAAGAAATATATTAACAGTAGTAGATAATAGTTATTGCAGTCCTTATTACCAAAGACCTATTGATTTTGGTATTGACCTCGTCTTGCAATCGGCCACAAAGTATATTGGAGGGCATAGTGATACGGTTGCTGGGGTTTTAACTGGTAAGTCTACTTTGTTGCAAAAGGTTTTTAAATTAGAATATCTGACGGCAGGAAATGGTATACAACCTTTTAATGCCTGGTTACTATTGAGAGGATTGCGTACACTTCCTGCAAGAATGGATCGAATTCGGAATACAACACAACTTGTCATAGAATTTCTAAAAGGACATCCAAAAATTGAATCTGTTTTATTTCCATGGGATGAGAGTTTCAAACAATATGAACTCGCAAAAAAACAAATGCGGGGTGCATGTGGATTATTTTCATTTATTGTTAAAACGGATGCCGCTGAAAAGATTGAAAATTTTTGTGAATCTTTAACACATATTTTAATGGCTGTTAGTTGGGGAGGTCACGAAAGTTTAATCATACCCAGGCTTGCAGGAATTGAACGAAGTGCTTTTGATTCTAAACAAGAGTCGCATCGATTAATACGAATGTATGTTGGTCTGGAAGATGCTGATTATTTAATTTCGGATTTGCAACAAGCATTACTCAGACTTTAGCATTTGATCTTGTAGCTTTTTTAAATACAACCACTCTTTTATTCCATAAATTGCAAGCCCAAGAAATATAAAAAATTCAAGTGCAATAAATAAAATTTCTCTCTGAATGTATAAATAGACACAGATTATATTTATAAGAATCCAAAGAATCCAGTTTTCAATTATTCGTTTGGCCAATAAAGTATTTGCAGCAATGCTAGAAATTGCGACAAAGGAATCTATATATGGGTATACAGCAGCAGTTGGAAATAGATTTGGAAATAGCAAATGGATATTCGCTATAAATTTTCCAAATACATAGCTTGCAATAAGGATTAGCAAACTAATATAAATTCTTTGTTTGGAAGTAAGATATTTTAAAGGGATTTTATTCGACTTTTCAAATTTCCAAATAATCCAGCCATAAATGCTGATGGAAAAAAAATAAAGCTGAAGAAACATATCAGAATATAACTGAACATGGTAGTATATAAAAAATGCGGTGGTGACATTCACAAGACCGATAGGCCACGTAAGTATATTTTCCCGGGCAGCAAAGTAAACTGCAATGATACCAGCAGTTACAGAGATGATTTCAATCAAAGGAATTCCGTATCCTAAAATAGTAAAGACAGGGTCAAACCAATTTACACCAAAGTCCATTGTCAATAAAAGGTCTGATGAAGATTGCGTATTGTTAATTTGTAAATATAACAACATTGCGATCTATAAAATAAAATTGCACGTGCTCAATAGAAAATAATGCAGAACGTGCAATTTTTTAATGGAGAATATTATTTATTTAAGTTTTAAAGTACTGGTACCAACTAAATATCCTTTATTAAAAACTTCAATTTGATAGACGCCTGCTACAAATGAACCTGGATTTTTAAATTTAGAACAGACTTCTTTTACATCGCTGCTATATTGAGTCATGGCAGACATTGAAAATTTAATGGTTTCACCATTTTGATCGTTTCTGATAACACCAGAGCCTTCAGATTCGATTGCTTGCGTTTCTCCAGTTGGATTAATAATCCGTATATAAAATTTTTCAGTACCGGATTCTGTATTTTTATTTACCGTAGTTTTAAAACATACTTCAATAAAATCTGCATCTTTTGCTTTAGATACATCATTTGGTTTTTTGCCTTCCCGTTCTTCAAATGCATCAACATTGATTTTTTGAATTGGAATTGCGGTTGCACGATTTACTTTGCGACTCAATAAATCTTTTTCCTTTGCGATATTATCTTTCTCCGTGTTCAGAGTAGCTTTCGCTTCTGATAGTTGTTGATTTTCAGCGGATTTGGTTTGAACTTCCTGGGTTAATTTCTCTTTATCTGATTTTAAACCTGTATTTGCTGTTGCAAGTTCAGCATTTTCAGATTTCAAGCGATTAATTTCAGTTATATATTCTTGTGTTTTAGATTTAATAGTTTCAATTTCTTTGCGTGCAATGGCAAGATTTTTACTATCTTTTAGTAAGCCAGTAACTTTTTCTTTTTGAATCCGAAGCTCTTCTTTTTGTGTATCAATCACCCGATTCAATTCTTCATTATTAGTTTTCATATCATTTAAGTCACTTACGGCTTGTTGATATTCTTTATCGAGTTTGGCTTTTGCATCTTCAAGTTGAACTAATTCATTTTCTTTTGCAAGATTATCTTTTTGAAGATTTGAATTATTTACAAATTGATAGACATTGAATCCAAAAAGTGCAACCAGTAAAATAATTACCAGGGCTTTAACATTTTGATTGGAAGTTGACATAATACTGTTTTTTTTTATTTATTGTGTAAATTTAACTACATAAACGGTAAATAGCTTAATTTTAATATGATTTAGTAAAAAATCAGGGAAAACCCTTACTATAATATTATGGAACTTAATAATGTATTATTTATTGATATTGAAACCGTTAGTCAGTATCCAAGCTATAATCAACTGAATAATCACTGGCAAGCTTTATTTGAACGTAAAATACGTTATTTTCAAGAAAAGGAGCCTGAAAAGAGCTTAGATCAGTTATATAATGAGAAAGCTGCCATTTATGCAGAATTTGGAAAAATTATATGCATTGGCTTAGGTTTTTTAACAAAGGAGTATTAAGAATTAAGACCATTTCAGGAGTTGATGAGGAAACTATCCTAATTGACTTTTTTAGTTTAATATCCCAACATTTTAATAATCCTGACAAGAATATCCTTTGCGGCCATAATATTCGGGAATTTGACATCCCATATATTTGTCGGAGAGCTATAATCCATAACCTGCAATTGCCAGCGATTTTAAATATTTCGAATCGTAAACCCTGGGAATTAAAGTTTATGGCCGATACTTTGGACATGTGGAAATTTGGAGATCAAAAGAATTTTATTTCACTTGAATTGTTAGCCGCATGTTTGGAATTGGAAAGTTCAAAAGGAGACCTTGACGGAAGCAAAGTAGGTGAAGTTTATTATCAGGATCAGGATCTTGACCGAATTGCAAAGTATTGTGCACAAGATGTTTGGGTGACTTCAAACGTTTATTTAAGGATGAATCATCTTCCAGCAAAAGAATGGGATGAAGTGCATTTTGCAGATTTTAAGTAGCTAATATATTATCAAAACAATTATACAATTTGAAAGAATCAGACTCTAGGTTGATGGCTTATCTTTACTTGAGGTCTTCAAAATCTCATAAACTCAACCACCATGAAAAGATACCTAGTCTCTTCCTTGTGTTTCCTTTTCTCTTTAAATGTTGTCATTGCCCAGCAATGTATAGATACTGTTAGCAATAGTTTGACTTTGCTCAGCAAAAAGCCAGAATCAGGAAACGATTGTTCATTTTCCGTTCAATTTTGTGTTCGAAAAACTTCTGCAGAAGCAGATCACATTTTATATAGTGTAAATTATAGTTATGGAACACTATATAGGACGATTTATATTCCAAATGTTCCCGTTGGCACCATCATTTGTCAGACCTTTGATTTTATTGCCAATTGTGATTCCAAAGCACAATTTCATGCACATGGTAAGACTGTGAGTCATGTTTTATGTGGTGCAGTACAGGATATGGTAGTGTTGCCGATTCGGTTGTTAAGCTTTACGGCGGAACAAGATAAAATAGGAACCGTCCACCTTAAATGGCTTACTGCTAGTGAATCGAATGTTTCACATTTTGTAATTCAACAAAGTAAGGATGGTAAATTCTTTAATGACATCGCAAAATTGAAAGCAACAGGTGATAGTAAGATCCTGAAATCATATTCTCACGAGGTAAAAACCAGTGGAATTGGAACTGGAAATTCAACTATTTATTTTCGTTTAAAATCAGTGGATCGGGATGAAACTTTTAGTTATAGTCAAATTATTTACATAGGTAAAAAAGAAAAAAATAAAATTGAAATTTATCCAAATCCAAGTTCTCATGTACTCAATTTAGGTTTCGATTTTTTGAGGGTGATCAGTTGTCAATGACAACTATTCATGGTCAAAAGGTTCCCCTACATTGGCTAGATGAAAAGACCTTAGATATACAGGAATTGCAAAATGGGATATATTTTCTAATATATCAAAATGATGTCATAAAATTTCTTAAAAATTGAGCTAACCTTGTTCCATTAAATTAAGCTGCATTATTGCAGCTTTT